>NZ_JBARMD010000095.1:0-2502 GCF_049802275.1 Occallatibacter sp.
TCGCGCCAAGGTTGGTATCACTCGCGAGCAATTGTTGGAAGACGCCCGAAGCTATGTGCCCCTGATTCTTGGCAAGTAAATCTAACGCACTTCTCGGGGGGGAATGCGTCTGGACGGGTGCCAAATCGCCAAACCACTCCGTGACAGAGGCGATCTGCTCGGCTTACGGCTCAATTGTCGAAGTTAGCCACCATTACCAGCCGATCACGGCAATTTTGTACGCCAGGAGAATGGCTACGGTCCCTATCGCGATCCAGGCGGACAAAATGTAGCGTCGGAAGAAGTACAACGTCACACCTATCCAGCAAGAGCAACCAGCTATTAAAGCGCCGCCCACATACGGCATAGCGGTTGCCGCCGAGAAGTTCGTGCCATGAACGTACCTCAGCCGGAAGATCTCACCTAGCGTCCTGACCACGATAAGGAATTGAGTCGTGATTCCTATCTGGGCCCAACGTTCTCTCGTCATGGGCAGAATTGTAGCTGGATGCCGGCATATGCGAAATCGCCGACGCGCTTTCGGACTCTAGGCTCAAGGCCGAAGATTGTTTTAGCTTGTGCATGCCAGCGGTGTGGAGGCCGCCTATATGCGCAAGAGGAACAGAAAAGCGCCCTGCCGCAAGATCGTATTGCGGCTGCCGGATCTCGATCAGACGAAGTCCGCCGTGTTGAACAGCCTGAGTTCGCCGTGTTCGAGGCGAAACTATAAATTCGCGATGGAGCAATTCATTGCTTGGTATTGTTCCGAACCGAGACTCGCATTGAATCGGGCTGTAGTTCTGAGATTTCGTCTGCATTTGGAATCTCTTGGCTTGGCGCCGGGCACCATCAATCAGCGGCTTGCGGCTGTGAGACGTTTGGCCTACGAAGCTGCGGATTCAGGCCTGCTCAGCCCCGAACTCGCTGCAGGCATTCGTCGCGTGAAAGGTGTGAAGCAGTTGGGCACCCGCACTGGGAACTGGCTGACTCGCGATCAAGCTGGACTACTCCTCGAGAAAGCTAACGGCGACGATCTGCGCAGCCTTCGTGACCTCGCCATGATCTCAATACTGCTGGGCTGCGGATTGCGACGTGCCGAGCTATCTGCCCTGACTGTGGAGGACATGCAGATCAGACAAGGACATTGGGCGATCGTGGATCTTGTCGGCAAGGGCGGTCATGTTCGGACCGTGCCCATGCCCCGCTGGGTCAAAGAGGCGGTGGACCACTGGATGACCAAAGCCGAGGTACACCTTGGGGAAAAGGAATCTCCGAAAACATCATCTGGTACGTGGTTCGGCGTTGCGCCCAACGGATACAGCTGGACCATCTTGCCCCGCACGACCTTCGCCGAACATGCGCAAAGCTCTGTCATATGAATGGCGGCGAGTTGGAACAGATCCAGTTCCTTCTTGGGCATGTCTCAGTGTTGACGACCGAACAGTATTTGGGCTGCAAGCAAAACCTGGAGAACCCCGTCAATGATCGTTTCGGATGCCTTTTCGCCCGCCTACGCGTCGAATTGCGCTAAGCTCTGTTCACGTCAACGCAGAACGAGGATCCACCAGGCAGAGATTTGTTTGTTAACGATGGAACATCGTTATCCTCCTCGATAGCCAAGTGGAGCACCGCGCATACGCCTGATTCGCTCAAATTCACGGCGAGTTTGAACAGCGGCTTACAGCTCGCGAATCGCGGTCACGGGGTTCCGACGCATCGCTCGATGTGCGGGAAGGTAGCATGCTAGCAACGACATTGCTCCGAGGAGCATGAAGACGGAAACGACGGTGACCGGATCGTTGGCGCCGATTCCGTACAACAGCCGGGCGATAATGCGTGTCACTCCCAACGCAAACGCCAGTCCTAACGCCAGCCCGATGCCTGTGAGCCACAATCCCTGCAACAGCACGAGCCGCAGCACATCGACGCGCGAAGCGCCCAGCGCCATTCTTATTCCGATCTCGTGAGTTCGCATTTGGGTTCGATAGGCCACGACTCCGTAGATTCCGGTTATCGCAAGAACCAGCCCAATCAGCGCGAACATTCCCGCCAGGGCGCTCTGTATGACAGCGAAACTCCTCGCCATCTGGGTACTCTCGCGCATGGGACGCACATCGAAAACCGGCAGCCGTGAATCGATCTCGTCGATGGCGTTTTCCACTGCCGGTGCCAGGTCGGCCGGATTTCCCTCGGTCTTCACCTGCACGATCGTCTCGTTCCCGTTCTGGAAAAAGCTCATATACACCATAGGCTCCGGCGACTCATTCACGAATATATGCGTTGAATTCCTCGCAACGCCGACTACCGTGAAAGGGCTGCCGTTCACTCTGAGTTTCTTTCCCAGCGGATCCTGTCCTGGCCAGTAGAGCCTCGCCGCAGTCTGATCCACGATTAGCACCCTCGGGGCCTTTTCATCGTCATCCGGCGTGAACTCGCGTCCTTCCAGAATGGGTATATGGAGGGATTCGAAATACCGCGGGGCCACGTCGGCGTGGTACACCTGCAAAGATTCATGCGGGTGTG
>NZ_JBARMD010000096.1:0-8083 GCF_049802275.1 Occallatibacter sp.
CTCCGAATTTACCCACAAAGCAAAAGGCGCGGCAGTGGTAGCTGCCGCGCCTCTTATTATTACTTACTGGTTTTGGTTAGAACGTCAACCTGCCGCCGAGCTCAAGTGCGCGCGGGTCCTGATATGACGTAACCTGTCCAAAGTTGCCGTTGTTGAGCGAGTTGCCGATTCCGTTCGGTTGCGTATGGTTGAAGGTGTTAAAGCTTTCCAGACGGAATTGGAACTGTGCTCTCTCCTTGATCGAAAACGTCTTATACAACGACGTCGTGAAGTTCACACGGTTCGGTCCGGGAAGAGCATCTTTACCTGCGCTGCCGAAGCCCTGGTCGGGGCCGCCTGCCCACGCTGGAGTGGGAACACTGAACCCAGTCGTGTTAAACGCAAGCTTGGTTCCGCTCGGTAAGGTTCCCGATACCTTCTTGACCTTGCCGGATACGTTCGGACGATTGGTGTAACCGCCGCCCAAACCGATTGGGTCAAAGTTGATGGACATACGAGGAGTGGTGGGTACACCGGTCTCATCGATGAACGTGCCGGCAAGTTCCCAGCCGCCAAGAATCGAGTGCATCAGACCTGGCTGTGTGAATATGGGCAGCTTGTAGATGTAGTTGACGTTCAGAATCTGGCGCCGGTCGTAACTTCCGGAACCCTTCATGTACTTGATGTTGAATGGGTTGTCGACGCCCGAGAGATCCCCACTGGTTATATCGATCTCGTGCGAGTACGTGTAGTCGACTTCGCCGCTCAGGCCCCAACGACCCTGTATACGAAGACCGGTCTGGAAACCATTGTAGTTGCCGTTGGTGGTGTTTTCAGCAACGTTCAAGTCCCCGAGGCCATCGAAGTTGCGCATCTGGTCAGGAATCGGGATATTCGTTCCGCCCGGATTTGTGCCTGAACGGTTGTTCGGGTCGCCTGCGTTGGCCCGCGAGTACTTAAGGTAATCGAGGGGGTTGCCGCCTGCAACGTTGAACGCCGGGTTGTTGCCAACCAGCAGCGGAGTGTTCAGCGAGTAGTTGTTGATATGGCGGTTGATGTTCTGATGCCATGCCAGGTTGCCGACATACTGAACGACCAGAATCATCGACTGAGCAATCTGGTCCTGAATGCCGAGACTGAACTGGGCTACGGCAGGCGCCCTGAATGTCTGTGCGATGGGCGAGCTGCCCTGCGCAAAGAACGGGGTCGCCGCATTAAGTCCGGATACGTAGCTCGTGTGTGGGTTGGTCAGGTACACATTGCTGGCCGATGGTGTGTTGGCAAACGGAGCACCGGTCGCGGCATTGTAGATGACGTTGCCTTGCATCCGTTCATAGAAGGTTCCGAAGCCGCCGCGCAGCACCGTCTTGCCGTTGCCGAACAGGTCTTCAGAGAACCCAACGCGAGGTTGCAGTGTCTTGTAGTCGTTCTTCACCAACCCTGGAGGCGTGCCGTTCACACCAGCTTCACGGATGCCATTCAGGTAGAAAGGCGTGCCATTGAAAGTCTGGAATCCAGGTCCTGTCGGATCCATTGATCCATTTACCAGCCAGTTAGGAGCCTGGACGGCCAAGTATTGAGACGGATCGAAGGTGGCCACCTGGTTGTTCCGCTCCCATGCCTGCGGCAGCGCATCATAGCGAAGTCCGAGTTGCAGACTCAGCCGGGGAGTTACCTTCCAGGTATCCATCGCGTACGCCGATGGAGTTTGGTTGACGTAGTGGCGGATCGGCGCAGCCTGTGACTCCGAGTAGCCGCCCGTGTCCAAGCCAAGAATCATGTCGACGAACGGATCACCGGTCGCACCCGAGAAACTGTTGCCACCTTGGGCGCTCAGGAAGAGTTTCTGGTTCTTGGTGTAACGGTTGTAGCTCACACCAAACTTCATGGCATGCTTGCCTGCCGTATAGGAAACATCTCCCTTGGGCATGAGGTCTTGAGCGGCGTTGTGCCACGGAGCCGAACCCGGAGTCTCGTTAACGCCGTAGATGCCGTTCCAACTCATGTTCGGAGAGGAGGTCGATCCGTTGTTGAAGTATTTGTTGACCTGGTAGCCGGCCGGCAGGTTGCCCGACGGACTGTTGACGATGTCGATGATGTTGCCGTCGTAGTTGATGCTTGCCTCAACCAGCAGGTTGGGGCTGAGGGTTGCCGTCAGCTTGAGAGCCGCGCTGTTTGAAGGGTTGTTGAGCGTGCTGGTGATGGTCGGCCAGCTGCCGCCGGACCATCCCACCATCGGTGATGGGAACGTCTGCGAAACGGAGTCGTGGATGTAGTGGGCAAGCAACTGGTACTTGTCCGTGATGCGCTGATCCCAGCGAACAACGTCATCGCGCACGTTGATGGGAAGACTGGCCTGACCTAGGTACTGATCGTTGGCCGTGTTGGGCTTTGGAACGATTCCGGACGCCAGGTAAGCCAGGGCATTCGAGTCGAACAATGACGCGGGTACCACCTGGTTAGGCCAGGGCTGGCCCTGAACGCAGGTCGGGCAGGCAGCGGCTAGTTTCGCAGCCCATGCCGGATCTCCGACAACCGGAACAGTCAGAGTAACCGGTGTCTTGGCCCACTTGGGGGAAACATAAGCCAAGCTCGAACCCGAGGTCGGGAAGTCCGCCGCAGGCAAGTCGTTCTGGAGATTAGGCGGATTGCCCTGGATCAGCTTGCGCCACTCTTCATTCCAGAAGAAGAACGACTTTGTCTTGTCCGTGTTGTAGACCTTCGGGATGAACACCGGGCCACCGAGTTGAAAACCGAAGATGTTGTAGTTCAGCTTCGCGCGAGCGGTGCCATTCTGGTTGTTCTGGTAGCTGTTCGCGTTGTAAGCTGTGTTACGGTTGAACTCCCACAGTTCGCCGTGGAACTTCTGGGTGCCGCTCTTGAGTGAAAGGCTGATGGTGGCGCCCGAAGAGATGCCGTAGTCCGGCGGATAGTTTGAAGAGAGAGTTTCCAACTGCGCGATCGCTTCCTGAGAAGGAAGAATCGAGATGCCGCCGGCACCGCCGCGGTCATCCGCCTCGCCGCCGTCGATCAACCAGATGTTATGGCTCTGGCGAAGCCCGTTCACGCTGATGCTTGCGCTGGCGCCGACAGAGGTCGGCGTGTTGTTGTCGGGCAGCGTGGAACTGACGCCAAGTCCAAGCGCCACCAACGCCGCAAAGTTTCTGTTCTCTGTCGCGATTGACGTGATCTGTTCTTCGCTGACGAGCGTGCTCACAACGTTAGAGTCTGTTTGCACGGTTAGGGTGTCCGCCTGCACGGTTACGGTTTGATCAACGGTGCCAACTGCCATGGACGCGTCGACGCGCGTGGTCTGTGAGACGTTGACCACGATCCCTTTCTGCACATAAGCACTGAAGCCTTTGGCAGTGACCTTGAGATCGTAAGATCCGACGTTCAGTCCGGGGAATGTGTAGTTTCCGCTGTCGTTGCTGACGCTCTTGGTCACGAAGCCTGTGCCCTGTTGCGTGAGCGTTACCTCTGCTCCCGGAACTGCAGCACCGCCTTTGTCAAGAACTGTACCTGTGATTGTTGAATTCTGCTGGGCGTGTCCCGCCAGGCAGACTAGAAGCAGAACGAGCGATAACAGAAATAATCTGTATCTCGCAGGTGTAGCTGACATCGCTTTCATGCGTCACTCTCCATCTAAGCTGATCGTGCATTGTTACTAGCGCCATGGTCCGCTGCTCTGATAGGCAGTGGCATCGCGCTGCGGTGTTTGTCCCGCTTTTTCTCTACTCAGTGCGACCGTAAACTGAGTCGTCGCTTTGAGTGATTACTGACCCCGGGTTGCAGTTGAACCTTGGGGATGAAACCAAATCATCCCGCGTTTTATTTACCTGAATTGGTTGCGGCATTTCATCCGAAGCGCAGGGGTACGACTTCGGTATTCAAACCTCAGTACATCAAGAACTGAGCTCAGCTTCGGGGGACCCGGGAAGTCGCTGAGTTCAGTAGGCAGCAGGATAAAACGCTTTACTGGTTCGGTCGGCAATAGTATTCAGCCGCAATAACGGGTGTCAATAGGGAATTTGGGCGGTTCCAAGGTAGTATCCATAGGGCCCGGAAAGATTAGATTAGGTACGTAGGTAAACGTTATCTAAGTGTCTTAAACTAGGCCATTTCCAAACGCGGGGCTGGTTCGCAACTCCAGACTTTGTAGCTTCCCAACAAGGGCTAATTCAATCGAGAATGTGGCGTCTAATAGCCCTGGCGAGGCTCGCCCTAAGCGTCTGCGCGGGAAGGCTTGCGATCCCGCACACAGAATTCGCTCACAGCTCTCTCAAATTGATCGAGCCAGAGATGAGGATTACTGATACTCGCCCTTTGCGTTTCTCGGGTTGGAGAACCCTTCCCTAAAGATGGAAACCCAGCTGATGATCACGACGGAGACGCAACCAATCAGTCCGGTGAAAAACATGACTTCGACGACCCGTGTCGCAAGCACCGCCAGTGAATTTGCCATTGGACTAGGTAGAACCTTTCCCGAACGCCTCGAGAGAGCTGTTGCTCAATTCGAAGGTAGCTGAAGTATAGGGTAAATGGTCAAATCTCGCGAACGGGCAATGGCGCCCATCGCGTATGTAGCCGGATTGAGCAGGACCGGCTGGATTTGCACGGGGTCTTCCTCGTTTCGGCAAACCGCAATCCTGCCGCACGCGAGCCGGCTGCGTATAACTCACACCGAGCGGTTCATCATCCAATCAAAAGATAAAGGACTACGCAAGATGTCGATCACTCCTCAAGAGCATCATTCTACGATGTTGCGCAGTCCCTTTCAAAGCAACCAGCTAGAGTTACGGGTGGTTGACCACCACGTAGGTCGTACTTCCGTTGTAGAACTGCGGTCGATAGTAGGTGCTTCCACACTGTCGGTAGGTCACGCCGTTGGCCATAATGGTTGTGCAATTTGGCGGAAGCGTATTGACCATGGAGCCTATAACCGCGGCCGTAACTATTGCAGTGGCTGTAACTGCTGCTGCGGTATCGGTGGCGATGCGCTGCAACTGGCAAAATAGACGGTGTGCAACGCAACCCTACGGGAACATTCGACCGCGCGGGATTGACAGCAGGCCCATCCAGCTCTGATCGTTCGAAGAGACGTTCAGGAAGATGACCTTAGATACGTGCCTGGATCCGGTATTTACCAATCCATATAAGCAATCGATATAAGCAATCGCCCAGGGGGAGCGGGACTTCCTTGTTAAGGGAGGCTGTCACACCGATTATCCCGAGACTACCCCCTCGGAAAGAACCGTGCCCTTTCCCGTTTCGGAACGGGGTTCAAGGAACCAAGTCGGCCTGAGCCAACCTTCCATATGTTGTGTTGAAGGGCAAAAATTGGCCTAAGAATTTGGCTGTTTTGCCCGACCCTACCTCTTAAGTGTTCCTCGGCGATGATCTTCTCTGTTCGGTCGGATGTTGACTTTCCCCAATCTGTGTTCACAAAAAGACAAAGATTGCAAAACAAGCAAGTGGGTGGTTCGATTGCGTGGATAAACCGGCACTGAAACGCAGTCGCGAAGTCGAACTGCCGGTCGAAAGTGATATAAATCATTTCAGTTCTTCCGTATGAAATGATATTGGGATAAGTGATGCCACAACAATCTGGATATGAATCCCTCCTTCGGCCTTTCAATCGCCGTCGTTTTCTGAAGACTGCTGGATCCGCTGCCATTCTTCCTGCAGTTCTTCGCGGCATTGCCGCAGCGCAGACTCCGCCAACAGCGCCCAATAACCGCATCAATCTAGGTGTGATCGGGATGGGTTGGCAAGGGCCTGGCAACACAGAAGCCTTCCTGACATTGCCGGATTGCCAGGTAGTGGCTGCGTGCGATATCGATGCCAATCATCTGCAAGCTGCCGTCAAGAAGGTTAATGACGCTTATGGGAACGAGGATTGCAAGGGCTACCACGATTATCGCGAGTTGCTGGCTCGTGACGATATCGATGCCGTTATGATCGCCGTGCCCGACCACTGGCATGAGATCGTCGCCACCGAAGCTGCCCGGCGCAAAAAAGATGTCTACGGCGAGAAGCCTCTGGCGCACACCATTGCCGAGCAGCAATCTATCGTGCGCGCCGTCCAGCAGAATCAGATCATCTGGCAGATGGGATCATGGCAGCGATCCGTTCCCATGTTTCATAAAGCCGCGGAGATTGTTCGAAATGGGCTGATTGGCGAGGTGACCCATGTCGAAGTCGGCTTGCCAGGCGGCAACGCAGACTTCGATGACGTGGAGAAGGCGGCGCTGGCGAACCTGGCTGCCGGAGGGCAAAACGCGGCCAGCCTTGAGCAGGTCGTGTCGGGCACGGCTGCCTGGAAATTGCTCGTCACCGATCCTCCCAAGGAACTCGACTACGACATGTGGATCGGCCCGTCGAAGATGGAGCCGTACATCAGGGCGCGCTCACACAAATCCTGGCGCTGGAACTACAACTCGGGTGGTGGCGAACTTCTGGATTGGATCGGCCACCATTGCGATATCGCCCATTGGGGCCTCGACTTCGATCACACGGGTCCTTCGGAGATCGAAGGCAGTGGAGAACTTCCACCAGCGAATGCTGTGTGGAACACCGCGCCGAAATACCGGTTCGAGCTGAAGTACCCGCACGGCATCACCATGACCATCGCCGGTGGCTACCCCGATATCAAGACGGGTGTGAAATGGATTGGCACCGAGGGCTGGGTATGGGTCGATCGCGAGGGATTTGACGCCTCGAATCCAGCGTGGAAGCAAGGCAAATACCTGCCGAGGGAACTGCGCAAGGTCAAGCTATACACATCGGCCGATCACCAGCAGAACTTCCTGGATTGCATCAAAACACGGCAGGCGACCGTCACGCCCGTGGAAGTCGGACACAACTCCGCGCTCCCGGGACACCTCTGTCTTATCTCGATGCTCACAGGACGGAAGATCCGGTGGGATGCGAAGACGGAGAAAATCATCGGCGATCCCGAAGCGAGTAAATTGATGACGCGCGAATACCGTGCGCCATGGAAGATGAGCTAGGAGTTTGATCGTTCCTTCCCGGTCTTCATTCGCACGGGTACCGGTTCTCAGCATGATTCAAGGCTCGGGAGTTTAGCCAGAACCCTGGCCGACCAGGGCATGGTCGATTCAGTAGGAGAAACAATGCAACCCGTAACTCGCAGAAATTTTATTGTCGGGGCAGCAGCTGTTACGGCAGTCTCATCGGCGAGGTTCTCGTTTGGAATGCCATTGGGACTGGTGCCCGGCATCCAGCTATATAGCGTCCGGCAGCAGATGGCGCACGACTTTGAAGGAACGCTGGCGGAGGTGCGCAAGGCGGGGTACCTTGAGGTGGAATCTGCTGCGTTGCCGAAGAAGCCCGCGGCGGAGATCCGCAAAGCACTCGACCAGGCAGGGCTGAAGTGCGTCAGCGCGCATCGCTCGTTTATCGATGTCACCAAGGACCTGGACGCCACAACAGAATTCGAGAAGATCATCGGCGTAAGTTACATCATCTGCCCAGGACCGGGACGCAAGAACCCACCTGTTCCCGGCCAAAAGGTTGGACCGCTCACGATAGATGACTGGAAGTACAACGCCGAGGAATTTAACAAAACGGGTGAGAAGCTGAAAAATGCCGGCATCACGTTCGGCTACCACAACCACTGGGTGGAGTTTGCGCCGGTCGACGGCAAGGTGCCCTACGAAGAGCTGCTCATGCTCTGCGAGCCCGACAAGATGACTTTCGAAATGGACTGCGGATGGGTGAAGGTCGCAGGCCAGGATCCGGTCGCTCTGATGAAGAAGTACCCGCACCGCTTCGCCATGTTCCATGTGAAAGACTTCCACCTTCCGCCGAACATCTCGTTTGCGACGCATGAGGAGGCGAAGGTAACGGAGTTGGGGCGCGGATCGATCGACTACCGGCCGATCTTCGCGCAGGCTGCAGAAAACCAGAAGATTACACACGCCTTCGTCGAGCAGGAGGCTTTTGATATTCCGTGGCAGGAGTCGCTCAAGGTGGATGCGGACTATCTTAAGAACCTTGCCGTTTAGCGCATCACCGCCTGAGGATACATGGCTGCTTCCACTGAAATAAAAGTGCTTCCTGTTAAGAAAGTCGCATGGGA
>NZ_JBARMD010000097.1:0-2674 GCF_049802275.1 Occallatibacter sp.
CTCAAGCGCCGCTCGCGCAATGTGTCCCGGCTTCGTATCGCGCCGCAGTCCAATCAACAAACCTCCAGCATGCGGATCCCAATGCGGCGCGCCCAGCCCAACGAATGCCGGCACAAACACCACGCCGCCCGTATCCGGCACGCTTGCAGCCAGCGCCTCCACTTCAGCCGACGATCCAATGAGCCGAAGATTATCGCGCAGCCACTGCACCACCGCTCCGCCAATAAAGATGCTGCCCTCAAGCGCATATTCCAGCCGCTTCTGCGCGCTCGCCGCCAGCGTCGTAATCAGCTTGTGCTTCGACCGCACAAACCCCGTCCCGTTGCTATCGCGTCCCGTCCCGATGTTCTGCAGCAGAAAACAGCCGGTTCCATACGTGTTCTTCGCTTCGCCGGCATTCCAGCAAAGCTGCCCAAACAGCGCAGCCTGCTGGTCTCCCGCAATCCCCGCAATCGCCACGCCGCCCAACCCCAGCGATGTCGTCACCTCGCCAATGCGGTCGCTCGACCACACCACCTCCGGCAGCATCGTCGCGGGCACGTCGAAAATGCGCAGCAACTCAGCATCCCATTCGCCCTTCACGATGTTGTAGAGCAACGTGCGCGAAGCGTTCGTCACGTCCGTCACGTGCCGCATGCCGCTGGTCAGATGCCAGATCAGCCAGCTGTCCACCGTCCCAAACGCCAACTCGCCGCGCTCCGCCCGCTCCCGCGCGCCTGCAACGTTGTCCAGAATCCATCGCACCTTCGTCCCCGAAAAATACGGGTCCAGTACGAGTCCGGTCTTTGAAGAAACTGTCTCTCCAACTCCGGTCCTCTCCAGTGCATCGCACTGCGCGGCTGTCCGCCGGTCCTGCCACACAATCGCCGGATGAATGGCCTTGCCGGTCTCGCGCTCCCACACGACCACAGTCTCGCGTTGGTTCGTAATGCCGATCGCCGCCACATCGCGCGGACGCGCACCGGCCTTGCCCAGCACCTCTACCGCACACGCCAGTTGGCTAGTCAGAATTTCCGTGGGATCGTGTTCCACCCAGCCCGGCTGCGGGTAGAACTGCTCGAACTCATGCTGCGCTACCGCAACAATCGAGCCGGCTTCATCAAACAGAATGGCACGCGAACTCGTCGTGCCCTGGTCCAGTGCAAGAATATATGCCATTGGGTGTGGTCAACCTTCGGACCCAAGTCAAACACGCGTACCCACGGTGCCGCAACCATCCTTATAATGAGCACTGCAGAATTCACACCACGTACAAATCCACATACTCACTCACCGCCATTCGCTCCAGCCGTTCCCGATCAAGCGAAGCATCCAGAATCCGCCGCTGCTGCTCTTCGCCAAATCGCCGCGCCAGGTTGCGCTTGAACTTTTCCACCAGCAGCGGCATGCCCTCATCGCGCCGCCGCTTGTGCCCAATTGGAAACTCGACCGTTTCCTCGAGCACCGTCCCATCCTTCAACTCCACACGCAACCCGTTCGCAATCGAACGCTTTTCCGGATCGTGATAATCCCGCGTAAATCGCGGCTCCTCCGCGCACTCCATCTTCGCCCGCAACGCATCGATTCGCGGATCGCCGGCAATCTTGTCTTCGTAATCCGCCGCCGTAAGCCGCCCGAAAATCAGCGGAATGGCAATCATGTACTGCACGCAGTGATCGCGATCCGCAGGATTTGAAAGCGGCCCCTTCTTGTCAATAATCCGCAGACACGCCTCATGCGTTCGAATCGTAATGCGCTGAATGTCCTCAGCTTTTTTTTCAGCCGCATCAAGCTTCGCTTTCAACGTCATCGCCGCTTCCACCGCCGTCTGCGCGTGAAACTCCGCCGGGAAGCTGATCTTGAACAGCACGTTCTCCATCACGTAGCTGCCATAAGGCCGTTGAAATTTGAACTCCTGCCCGCGGAACAACACGTCGTAGAATCCCCACGTCTTCGCCGACAATGCCGAGGGATACCCCATCTCGCCGGCCCGCGCCATCAACGCCAATCGCACCGCCCGGCTCGTCGCATCGCCCGCCGCCCAGCTCTTCCGCGATCCCGTATTCGGCGCGTGCCTATACGTGCGCAGACTCTGCCCGTCCACCCACGCCAGCGAAATGGCATTCACCGTTTGCTCGCGGCTCATCCCCAATAACCCGCAGACCACGGCAGTGGATGCCACTTTCACCAGCACAACGTGATCCAGGCCCACCTTGTTGAACGAATTCTCCAGCGCAATGCAGCCCTGGATCTCATGCGCCTTGATCATCCCCGCCAGTACCTGCTTTATCGTCAACGGCGTCTTGCCCACCACCGCTCCGGTCCGCGAAACCCAGTCCCCCACCGCCAGAATTCCGCCCAGATTATCCGAAGGATGTCCCCACTCCGCCGCCAGCCACGTGTCGTTGAAGTCCAGCCAGCGAATCATCGCGCCAATGTTGAAGGCGGCCTGCACAGGATCGAGTTGATAGCTCGTCCCCGGCACGCGCGCCCCATGCGGAACGACAGCGCCCGGCACAATCGGCCCCAAAAGCTTCGTGCATGCAGGGTACTCGAGCGCTTCCAGCCCGCATCCCAGCGTATCGATCAGGCAATAGGCCGCCGTCTCATACGCAAGATCGCTCTTGACCTCGTACCCCAGCGCGTAATCCGCAATGTCCGTGATGACTTTATCGAACGCCGGCCGTTCATTACT
>NZ_JBARMD010000098.1:0-2271 GCF_049802275.1 Occallatibacter sp.
ACACAGGAGCAATGCGAATCACGCAGAGCAATTCTGAAGGCCGCTACGTGTTCGCTCAAGTCAACCCAGGCAACTATCGAATCACTGTGCAGGCCACTGGATTTGCAAAAGCAGAGTCGCAGCCGGCAAGCGTCGCCGTCGGTCAAACAATCGCCATCAACTTCACCTTGTCAGCAGCCGCAAATACGCAGACCGTCGAAGTCACGGCCCAGAGCGGGCTCCTGAGTCTCGAGAACCCCAATACTTCAACGACGCTGGAAGCGAAGGCAATCGAACGGCTGCCCAATCCCGGCCAAGATCTAACGTATCTCACGCAGTTCGCCCAGGGCGCTTTGATGAATACGGCAGGCTCGTCGAACGATGCAAAGGCGGCAGGCGGGTATGGAAATGTCGAATTCAATGGGCTCCCTGCCACATCGAACGGCTACATTCTGGATGGGTACGACACGAATGACCCTTGGCTGGGGCTGAATATCGGTCTTTCGACGAATCTCGTCATTGGTCTCGACGCCGTACAGGAAGCAACTGTTAACACCAATTCTTTCTCCGTGGATCAGGGCCGGTATGCCGTGGCACAGGTGAACTACTTTACGAAATCAGGCGCAAACGCATTTCACGGCGATGCCTACGAGATATGGAACGGATCTCTGTTTAATGCGGAAGACTATTTCCTGCACGGGAACGACACTCCGGATAGTGTTGCGAAGAAGCCTCGGTCCACCGTCAACGAATTCGGCGTGAGTGTAGGTGGCCCGATCCGGAAAGACCGGTTGTTTTTCTTCGGCCATTATGAGGGCATTCGTCTCGCTTTCCCGCTCGTATCGCAGATCACTCTGCCGACGCCGGTTTACCAACAATACGTGCTTTCGCAACTCGCGACGGGCGGAGTGGACCCGGTGACGGGCACAGCCTTTCCGGCAGCGCCTGCAGAGATCCCTTTTTATCAGAAGATGTTCTCCCTTTTGCCAGTACCGGGTGGCTCACCAGTCCCGATAGTTGGCTGCCCACTGGGTGCTGATGGCAATGGCTGCGCGAGCCAGCGTCAGGCTTCGCTGAACAACAGCGACAACGAAGACCTGATCGTGATCAAGATCGACCACACTTTCGACGCCAACAACAGCGCGTGGTATCGCTTCCAGCAGGACACGGGCCTGCAAGCCGCGTATACCGACCCGGTGAATCCTATTTTCAACTCCTATTCCCCTCAGCCACAGCGCACTCTTGTAGCTGGTTACACCCACGTGTTCAATTCAAACCTCGTCGACCAGTTCAATCCCGGCGCCAGTTGGTACTCGAGCATTTTCGAGCCCAACAATTACTCCGAGGTACTCGAAGCTTTTCCCATCATGCTCGTCTCTGGCAGTGACGCAGTCCCCTTCACGACCATCGGGGGCAACAACAACACCTATCCCCAGGGCCGCAAGGTCACACAGTGGCAAATCAACGACAACCTGACATGGACGCATGAGAAGCATACGTGGAAGTTTGGAATCAACACGCGACGTATCGATATAAGCAACTACGATCTCGGCGAAGGCACTGTGCCAACGGTGACCTTCAATGACCTCGCTCAGTTCACCTATGGCGTGGCCTACACCGCAAGCGAGAGCTTTCCGGTCTCGCTCAAAGAAAGAGTATCCGCCGGCAATCTTGAATACTATGCAATGGACGCGTTCAAGCCCACATCAAAAATGACACTGACCTATGGCATGCGCGTTACCTGGAACACCAATGTGACCAGCGGAAAGAATCTCTTTGCCCGCACGGCCGGATCTTTTTTGGATACCACGCACGACAACAACACTCCCCTGAATCAAACGATCCTCGGCAATGTCCGCGATCTCTTTCCCGCAACGCCACTCTTCGTCTACCAGCCGCGGGTCTCTTTTGCATACCAGTTGTCCCCTTCGACTGCGGTCCATGGTGGGTTCGGTGTTTTCAACGACATCATTCCAATGCAGATTGCCGATCTCGCCGCCATGAACGCACCCAATGACCCCACGTTTGTAGGCGGAATCGGCGGCCAGGTAGGCGGCGTTGGAATTGCGCCCGGGGTTGACGGGAGCGCCGTTGACGCAGCCGCAAGCGCGAACCTCGCCTTCCAATCGAACTTTCGTTCGGATTCCAGCTCTTGCGAAGGAATTCAGCCTGGTGCACCGACGTGCCCGCTGGCCGTCAGCCTGAATACCTTCCCAAGCGGCACGCTCAAGACGCCCTACTACTATCAATTCAATTTCGGCGTTGAGCAGCAGATCGGCACTGGAGGCAATT
>NZ_JBARMD010000099.1:0-2589 GCF_049802275.1 Occallatibacter sp.
ATCATGTCCTTGTCGCCAGAGACGATGAAGACCTCATGCCCGAGTTCCGCGGCTTCGCGGGCAAGAGTGCCAATGACATCGTCGGCCTCGAACCCCTGCACCTCAAGGATGGGTATCTGCAAAGCCTTCAGAGAGCGGCGAATGTAAGGCACCTGGCGGCGCAGATCTTCGGGCATGGATTCGCGCTTGGCTTTGTAGCCGTCGTAGCTTACGTCTTCAAAGCTTTGCGATTTAGAGTTCCACTTCCGCAAAGTGCCGATTGCCTGGGCGCGCTCATCGCGAAAGACGGCGCCGCTGGGATCGAAGACTGCTGCGAAGTAGCGCGGGGAGAAATCCTGCCGCAACTTCTTGATCATGTTGACGAAGACATAGGTAGCCGCTGTTGGCAGGCCAGAGCGAGTCGACATGGGCCGGCTTCTCTGCATTGCATGGTAGGCGCGAAAGATAAACGACATCTCGTCAAGAAGAAAGACGGGCGGCTTTTGCTGGTCTGGCACGGTACGAGTTTATCAGCGGAGAGTCTATCGAACGGTGAGTCGAAGAACCGCCCGTTCACCATCCGGTACCATACGCGGTCTATTTTGAATGCTGCAACGCCACCGCAGCTCTTGATCTTTCCGGTCGATCTAAGGATGGTCCGCAGGGCTGTCCGGTTTGAATGCCAGCGACAAATACATCGCCATCACGATCGCAATCAGGGGAAATGACAAAACCAACTCGATACGGTAACGCATGAGAAACGCCCCGAACGAGAGCATAGCCGCAGCGGCATAAAACACGATCGAGAAGAGGAGATCCTTCGGTAAGGTAGATGAAGCCCAGTTTCGTATTGTGCGGGTGAGTGCTGCTCGATTCAAGAATGCAGTTGCTCGTAAGCGGTGATCTGGGCTAAGGTTTCGACGGCTAAATCGCCATTCGCGTGCCATTGACGATACCAGCGCAGAGTCCACTCGAGTGTGCTCTCGAGATTCAAGCGCTGTTGCCAACCGAGTTCGGATCGCGCCTTGGTCGAGTCGAGCTTGAGATAGCGTGCCTCATGCACACTTGGAGCGCTATCGCTGACCCAGGAAGCTCCTGAACCCCACAAATCGACGAGTCTGTTAGCAATCTTCTCGACTGACCATTCCTCCTCTGCGCCAGGACCAAAATTAAATGCGGAAGCCGCTTCCACTCGACCTGCGAGAAGTTTCTCGGCGAGCATGACGTAACCGTGAAGCGGCTCCAGTACGTGCTGCCAAGGTCGAATCGCATTGGGATGGCGGATGAGCACGGGCTTGCCCGAATCGAATCCGCGGATTAGGTCGGGAATGAGGCGATCTTCTGACCAGTCTCCCCCGCCGATCACGTTTCCGGCACGTGCCGTGGCGATCGCAACCCGGTGCTCATTGAGGCGGTTCGTCGGGAAGTAGGAGTCGCGGTATGCTGCCGCAACAATTTCAGCACAGGCCTTGCTCGAGGAATAAGGGTCGTGGCCGCCGAGCGGGTCACTTTCGCGGTACGACTGGCCGGTTTCGTGGTTCTCATAGCACTTGTCGGTGGTGACGCAGACTACGGCACGGATGCTTGGGCAGTTGCGAACAGCCTCCAGCACATGAGCGGTTCCCATCACGTTCGTCGCATACGTGCCCAGGGGATCGGCGTAGGAACGCCGCACGAGCGGCTGTGCAGCCAAGTGGAAAACGACTTCGGGTTCAAAGTCGGCGAGCGAAGCCTCAAGTTTCTGATAGTCTCGAATGTCTCCGCGATCATCGTCGAGGACATCAGCAACTGAAGCCACTGTGAAGAGATTTGGTTCAGTCGCGGGGTCAAGCGCATAGCCGCGTATCTGCGCACCCTTCGCGGCGAGCCACAGCGAAAGCCAGCTTCCCTTGAACCCTGTGTGGCCGGTTAGGAAAACGCGGCGCCCTTGCCAGGGGTTCACCATGTTTTCCACGGAGCCCTCCCGCTGGCCCAGAGTTCTTCGAGGCGCTGCTTGTCGCGCAGGGTGTCCATTGGCTGCCAGAACCCATGATGAAAGTAGGCCTGGACCTGCTTTTGGGCGGTGAGTTTCTGGATTGGGCCGCCCTCGAATGCAGTGCTTTCGTCGGGGATTTCGCCGATGACCGACGGCGAAAGGACAAAGAAGCCGCCGTTGATCCAGCCGCCTTCGCCCTCCGGCTTCTCTTGAAAGGAAGTGATCTGGGTTCCTTCGAGGCTGAGGCCGCCGAACCTGGCAGCGGGGTGAACGGCCGTGATCGTGGCCAGCTTCCCGTGGCTCTTGTGGAAGGCGACCGAAGCCGTGATGTCCACATCGCTAACCCCGTCGCCATACGTCATGCAGAAAGCATCTTCGTCTTTGAGATAACGAGCGACATTGCGCAGGCGGCCGCCGGTGCCTGAGTTTTCGCCTGTATCGACCAGCGTCACGCGCCACGGTTCAGCAACGCTCTGATGCACCTCCATCCGGTTCTCCTGCATGTCAAAAGTGACATCGGACATTACCAAATACGCTCAGTTTGTCAGCGATCCAGATTCGATCGCCTATCACTTGAAACGCGCATGGTATCTGGCACGAAACGGACGCCCGGGACCATGCTGGCTCGATATTCC
>NZ_JBARMD010000100.1:0-7101 GCF_049802275.1 Occallatibacter sp.
CATTGCCTACCGAGACGGGCGCATTCAACTTCTCACCCTTGCGGATGCCGGCGATGAAGTTGGCAAAGTGTGCGTCGGTCATGGAGTCCGCGCCAATCAGATCGGCAGTCGAAGTCTGCTTGCCAACCTTGAATTCGTCGGTCTTCTTGCCCTTGAGATCGTAGACCTCGTAGCCATCACGATCGACGAGGACGCTGCCTTCGGTTCCTTCGATCACGGATCCACGGCCGCGATTGTAGGTGTGCATGCCGTTGCAACTCGCACTGATCCACGAAATCATCTTGTCGTCGTACTCGAAGCTGGTGGAGATGGTGTCGTAGAACTGCCAATCGTCTTTGAAGGCGTAACGGCCACCCGATGTGGTGACGCGATCGGGGTAATCAACGCCCAGCGCCCAGCGGCATACGTCCACCTCGTGCGTCCCGTTGTTCAGCGCCTCGCCGGTACCCCAGATGCGGAACCAGTGCCAGTTGTAAGGCTGCACATTGTCCTTATAAGGCTGGCGTGGCGCCGGGCCTTGCCACAGATCCCAGTCGAGCGTAACGGGAACGGGGACGACTTTGCCGTTTCCGATAGTTTTGCGCGTGTTGTCGTACCAGCACTTCGCAAAGTAAGCGCGACCAATCAACCCGTTATGGATCTTGTTGACAACCTCAATGGTGTGCGGCGACGAGCGCTGCTGCGTTCCCATCTGCACCAGCTTGCCGTATTTCTTCTGCGCCTCCACCAGCAGCGCGCCCTCACCCGGATTGTGGCTGCAGGGTTTTTCGACATACACGTTTTTTCCCGCCTGCAGTGCAAGAATCGCCATCGGCGCATGCCAGTGATCGGGCGTGGCGATGGTGACGGCATCGATATCCTTGCGCTCAAGAATCTTGCGAAAATCCTTCTCCGTAGCGGGAGCGTAGCCCATTGTTTGCCGGGTTGCGGCGGCGAATTTTGCCAGAATATTGCTCTCCACATCGCAGACGCTGGAGATGTGCGCCGCATTCTGATTAGCCTTGAGCGAAGAAAGGTGCGCATAGGCGCGGCCGTTCAGCCCGATTACCGCGAAGTTGAGACGTTCGTTGGAGCCCATGATCTGGCCATAGCTTTTGGCTGTCGAGCCAAGGGCGAGCCCAGCCGCCCCCACCGCAAGTGTGTCAAGGAATTCACGTCTGGTGACCATTCTGTCTCCTCTGCAGCACGCCCCAGATGCTCCTCGACTGCGTTCGAAGCCCAAGGGGATGGTGCCGGTCGTGCACTGAACATGCTAAACCTTGCGTTTCAGGCGGCACATTTCTTTTGTCCCGCCTACAGGCACAGACGGTATGGAGTACGCAAAAGATCTGTGCGCTGCTGAAACAGTAGAATCAGCAGGTGTCATCGCCGCTGCATATTGGTATTGTGGGCTGCTCCGCCGAAGGCGCTTCGCTCTGCTACCGCACCATCTGTGCCAAGGGCGCGCAATTGCTCGGTCCGCATGCTCATCCTGAGATCACAATGCACACCCATTCGCTTGCCTGCTATGTCGAATGTATTGAACGCAACGACTGGGAGGGTGTCGCCGACCTCATGCTGGATTCGGCGATAAAAATCAAGAACGCCGGCGCGGATTTCCTCATCTGCCCAGACAATACCATTCACCAGGCTATGGATTTGGTTGTGCAGCGATCGCCTCTGCCGTGGCTGCATATCGCTGAAGTCGTTGCTGACGAAGCAGTCGAGCACGGTTTCCGGCGCCTGGGATTGCTGGGTACTCGCTGGCTGGTCGAGAGCGAGGTGTACCCTCAGAAGCTGGCGGCGCACGGCATAGGCTATCTGCGCCCCACGGACGAGGAGAGCAGGGAAATCAACCGCATCATCATGGATGAGCTGGTGTATGGAGTCTTCCGGCCAGAATCCGTGACCTATCACGAGCTCGTTATCCGCCGCATGAAGGATGAGGGCTGCGATGCCGTGGTGCTCGGTTGCACTGAGATTCCCCTCATCATCGGCAACAAGAACTCCCCGCTGCCTGTTCTGGATTCAACACGGCTGCTGGCGTCGGCGGCGCTTAAACGAGCACTCGCCGTGGATGTCAAAGCTATTTGATTCAGTTCGCTTCGCTGCAAATCCAAAGATCGCTCAATTTAAAAAGGGACGCTGATGCGCCCCCTTTTTGGACTTCGTGGAAGAGTCTTACTTCTTCTTCGCAGGCTGGGTGGCAACGATCAAGCTCGAAATCTTGTCATACGTCGCCGCCGGGACAATTCCCTTGCTTTTAAGCTGGGACTTGTTGGCGTAAGGGCGGCCGGCGATGATCTTCTGCGAATAGGCGTCGCCGACGCCCGGAAGCGCCTTAAGCTGATCGGCCGTAGCCGAGTTGATGTCGACAAGCCCGCCGGCCGGGTTCGCCGGCATAGAGGCGGCGGTCGGTGGCTTTTTTGCAGTGGATTGCGCAAAGGTTGCGGGGAGGATACTGAGCAAAGAGCAAGCGGCCAACCCCAGAATTGCAGAAGTAAAACGACCAAATCGCATGGGTTTCTCCTTATTTCCTGTTCTATTCAAATGCGGAAAGATCGGGAGTGCACTCCGGCTCCGACATTTGCCGCGATGCCATGCTACCCGCTGGGGTTGGTGTCAAGGAAGGAAAAGTATGAAGCGGGTGTCCGACTGCCATCCGGGCAAGAAAAGCCCCCACTGGCCGATGCTTCAACTTGAGTGTGCCTGTTTGCAGGAGCGAGTCGAATCGCAACTCGCTCCATATCAGTCGAGGCGGACTTTTGTAACCAGCACTATTCGGATGTACGGCGCGGACCCTTCCGGCGCTCCACCTTTTCAGCGCGCCAGTCAGGGGCGCCGGTACGGCGTTCTCGCGCGTTTGCGCGGCGCTCCGGAATGCGCGTCATGTCGGGCAGCACAATCACGGGCGGAGCGTTTGACTCCAGACGCATGATGTCCTCATCCAAGTCGACATTGCAGGCCACATTGCCGGTGGTCAATAGCTTGTTGAGCACCGGAATATTCACGCGCTGGGTTTCGATGAAGTCCACACCCTCGGCTGTCAGCGAAAAGTCGGAGTTGTCGGCCCTTGTTATGTACCCCTTCTTTCCCAGGTACCACGTGGTGAAATCCAGGTAGTCCCGCGGAAATCCCATGCGCTTCTCGATCTCAGCCAGGCTGACTCTGGGATCGAAGGGGTTTGAACGGCGGCGATAGTAGAGCACTGCCAGCACTGCCAGACGACGGTTCAGCTCGCCTCGCACCTGGTCCATGAAGTCCACGGAATCTGAAAGCGGGTTGTGCACGGGCCCACTCTCGCCCTCGTAGTCGCGGTCATATTCTGAGCGGCTTTCGGGGTCCGAGAGAACGTCGTACGCAGATTTCAGCAGGAAGAACTTTTCTGGATCTCCCGTTTCCGGATTATCGGGATGGAAGCGAGCAGCCAGATACCGGTAGACGCGGTGGATGGTCTCGGTGTCCGCGTGGGGACTGATTTGGAGAAACTCGTAGTAGTCCAACGTCTTCGTCGCTTCAAGCATGAGGGAGAACCTCTCCTGTCGTTCGTTATTCGGAGGCTTAGGTGATAGGCGAAGCGTAGATCGATCTCGCGGGCGGAACAATCACACGATTTGGGGAGCGGCGGACGATTGTAACCAGGCCGCGGGTAACGAATGGGGGTGTGAGGTGTTCTTGGCGCGCAATTGCATTAAAGGATGTGATTTATAGGGCGTCGCTCCAATTTGGGTTTTCACCCATGATCCAGGATATTTTCCCTTCAACTCAATGCTCCGTTCAGGATCGCGAATTCCGGCACATATGGCCTGCCCGATATACTGACGGGTTGGGGCGCAGACGCCGAATCAAGGCCAGGTGCGCTTAACGGAGATCGCTGTTTTGTCTTTTACCCGCCGCGGATTCTTGAAGTCGTTGTCGAGGACCGCACTGGTTTTATCGCTCGAAGATGTCTTGAGGCTGGCGCGACCCGCTTTCGGCCAGCAATCGACCCCAACTCCCAAATCAACGGGCAGCGCTCGCCAGTCCTACGAGGCTCCCACAAGGCCGGCACCTAAAGGTACGCCTTCGCCGGTAACGGGAACTCCGCTTGGCGTCCAGTTTGTCGACGTCGCCAGAGAGTCGGGTCTGAATGTGGAGATGATCTTCGGGGGCGAACACCGCAACAAATATCTCCTCGAGACCACCGGCTGCGGCGCGGCTTTCTTTGATTACGACCAGGACGACTGGGTCGACATCTTTCTTGTGAACGGGTGGCGGCTCGAAGGGTTTCCCAAGGGCCATGAGCCAGTCTGCCGGCTCTTCAAGAACAATCGCGACGGCACATTCACCGATGTCACCGTCAAGTCCGGTCTGGCGCGATCCGGCTGGGGCCAAGCCTGCTGTGTCGGCGACTACAACAACGATGGCTGGAACGATCTGTTCGTCAGCTATTACGGGCAGAACGCGCTGTTTCGCAACAACGGCAACGGCACCTTCAATGAGGTTACAAAAGAAGCCGGGCTGATGCAGGACCGCCTGCGCTGGAATTCTGGTTGCTCCTTCCTCGATTACGACAAGGACGGCCATCTCGATCTGTACGTTGGTAACTACATTGACCTGGATTTAAAGACCACGCCATTGCCGGAAGACGCGAACTGCACCTACAAGGGCATCGTCGTCGCGTGCGGACCGCCGGGACTCGAAGGCGGCAAGAATCTGCTTTACCACAACCGGGGCGACGGAACCTTTGAAGACGTGAGCCAGAAGGCTGGCATGTGGGGAACGTTGGGAACCTACGCATTGAGCTGCGGCGTCGCCGATCTCGACAACACGGGCTATCCAAATATTTACGTCGCCAACGACTCGACATCCGCAACCTACTACGTGAATCAGAAAGACGGCACTTTCAAGGATCAGGCGATCGAAGCTGGCGTTGCTTATTCGCCCGACGGCAAGCCACAGGCTGGCATGGGTGTTTCCATTGGCGATTACAACCGCGACGGCATGCTCGATATCGTGAAGACCAATTTTGCCGGCGATACCGACTCGCTCTTTATGAATCTCGGAGACGGCTCGTTCGACGATCGCACCTACCAGGCGGGCCTCGGTATCAATACGCGCCTGCTCGGCTGGGGCATCAGCTTCATAGACTTCGATAATGATGGCTGGCTCGATATCCTCGTCGCCAACGGCCACGTCTATCCCGAGGTCGATGGTACGCAGGTGGATGCGGCCTATGCCGAGCGCAAGTATCTCTATCGCAACCTGCGCAACGGCCAATATGAAGACCTGAGCCTGATCGGCGGATCGGGAATTACAGCCAATGCGAAAGCGCGTGGATTTGCCGTGGGGGACTACGACAACGATGGCGATCTCGACGCAGTGGTGAACTGCGTCAACGCAATTCCGCAACTGCTGCGTTGCGATTCGACCCTAAATCGAAGCTGGATCAAAATTCGCGTCGTCGGCACAAAGTCGAATAAGACCGGCATCGGCGCGCGCATCAAGGTAGTGGCGCAAACGGGTTCGCCGGTTCTTACCGCAAAACCGGGTTCGCCGCTCATCCAGGTTGAAGACGTGAAGTCGTGCAACGGCTACTACTCGTCCAGCGATCTCCGCATTCACTTCGGGTTGAACGACGCGAAGAAAGTGGACATGGTGCAGATCAACTGGCCCTCGGGCGCCGTCGACACACTCAAAGACCTGGATGTGAATCGGCTGTACGTGATCGAAGAAGGCGGCAAGCTTTTGAAGAATGAAGCGCTGGTGCCTGCGAAGAAGAAGTAGCTCAGTTGTGCTGTCCCGGACGCGTCGGGTTTCACAGCGTTGGTGCCCCATCCTTGCGACAGCCTCATCGTCGCAAGGGTGGGAGTCCACGGACACGAACCGTCGTTGGCTCGTTTCACCCAAACAGTTCCCGTTCCTTGAAGTGCAGATCACTAGCATTCCAGTAGGCGTTTGACCAGGAATCGTCGGTTTTCAAAAACACGCCGGCATCCTGCGCGGCCACCTGGTTCGATTGTGGCTGCACCTCAACGAGTGGCTTGGGGGATTTCTTTGTTGTCGCTGCTTTCTTGTTTGCCATCGCAAATTCTCCATCGATAAAACTGGTGAATGCGCTCAGCGAAGAGTCTTCGTCGCGCCGACATCAGCGTGAAGCCCGCGCGGCGGCGACCCTTTGCGTGCGAGAACTGGTCCTTGATGCAGGCTTCTTCGCTGTTTTCTTGGCGGCCGGTGGTTTCTTCGCAGCCTTCTTGGCCAGCGCTTTCTTCGCAACCGCTTTTGTCTTCGTCACGCTGGGTTTAGCGGCGGCCGGTTTTGATGCCTTGCCGGTCATTGCACTCTGTTTGGCGGTCTGGGCTGCTTTCGCCTTTGCATAACGGTCGAGGAAGTTGTAGTGGTCGATGAGGCCCAGAGCCTCGATCGTGAATACAGTTGCCACATCCTCGTCGTGAATCTCGAGCAGATTGTCGCCATTGCTCTTCTCGCCGCCAAGAGCAAGATTGGAAGAGCCACAGCAGACCATCGGGTCCTTCCCATTCAGGCCACACACCACAAACTTGTCGTGAATTTCGTGCCCCGGAAGACTTGGTACCTGGTCGAACGGTGGCGGCAGCGTGGTTTGGCCGGGTTTGCCGGTCACCAGAACGCCTTGCGGGCTCGAAGGTTGATACAGAAAGGTTCCCGCCGGAGCATCGGAGATGCCATAGCTGTAAACAGACGCGTTCTGATGAATCGCGTTGAGCGCATCGTATACGGGGTTGTTGCTGCCGCCCGTCAGCTGCATCACCGCAAACATCACGTTGCCGTTTACTACACCGGCTCCGGTTTCCTGGTTTACGCGCGTCACGAGCCCATTCAGGATCTTCGACGCATCGGCCGCGGCGTGTGGAGAGTAGTTGATCGCCATTTTGGCAATGCCGGCTACCGGCGGAGTGAACGGAGTTGTTGCCAATGAAGACGCGGCGAATGACGCTGCGGAGTTCGCCTTGGGCAGGTCTTTCCAGCTCTCCTCAAAAACATCCGAGTACTTGCCGGCGACTGTGGCATCGTCAAAAACCAGAACGTGATTGGCATTCACGTACAGGCCGGTGATGGAGAAATTCGTCGATCCCGTCAGCACCTGAATCGGCGAACCGTTCT
>NZ_JBARMD010000101.1:0-5554 GCF_049802275.1 Occallatibacter sp.
TCTTTCCCTTTGCGGGTGTCATCCGGAACCATCCGGCCATTCGTCACCACGATCTGCAGGTCAGTCGCATCCACCCAGATGCGCCCTAGAAAATACCGCTTGTTCTTTTCGATCTGCTTCGGCGCCACATCGAAGACGTAGCAATCTACCTCGTCGACCTTCTGCCGCCCCACATATTTGGTGTTGTACTGCGCAATCTCCTCCGTCGTCAGAACGAAGGGATAGCCCTTTTGAATATCCTGCAAGTCAGACGGCGACATCATCACCCGCTGCAGCGAACTCTCGGGGGCAAACACTGTCTTCTCCATGCGGCGTCCGGTGGGGTCAAAGGTCACGTCGTCCACCTGGTACCACTCGCCATCCACCTTGTGGGTATCGTCGTCGACCGTCTGTACCCGCGCCATGCGGCGATATGTGTAGTGGTTCAGAGCTTCCTGGAACTCGGTCTCCTTGGCGGCAAATTTCTTGATAATTTCTTCGGCCGGAGTTGCAGGTTCCGAAATATCCAGCTTCCCGAAACCCGCGTCGAGCGGCATTGGCGTGAAGCTGTCGTGCTCCTGAGCGCCCGCCGCCAGCCCCAACAACGTTGCAGCCGCCAGCGCCAACCACCATCGATTCCTCACCGTCGTATACTCCCCTGCGATTGGTTCGCCACCCCTCAGGCCCCGTCTCCGGTCCCCGGCGCTAACCGACCGCTCTGTTCTGTTACCACATTAGACGTATATACAACCGGCCCGGGTGGCTGCAAAATCTTCCCTTGCAGAAGCTGTCGCCCCGCGGCGACCGCCACAACCCGGATGGACTCTTGGCGAGGGTGCTTAAAGGTTCCCCCAACCTGAACTCACCATTTACCTCGCGGCATCAATGGTTTAAGCTCACTCATTAACGATCAGGATTTGCCCCGGGGATATCTGAATCCAGCGCCGCGTCCAGGGGGTGACGGCGCTTTTTGCTACGTTGGAGACTCTTGCATCTCATGGCCGACAGCTATCACCTTCCCGCGCTCGTTCTAACGGTGCTCCTGCTGCCGGCGTTTTTCCAGCTTTATCTGCGCTTCCGTGACACCCGCACTCTTCTTTGGTTCCTCGGCTTTTTCTTCGCCTCCATCCGGATGCTGCAGTTTTACGATCTGGGACGATGGAATTTCACGGACACCCTCGCCCACCCCTGGGTCGCCTCAATTGGACAAGCGTCCATTCTTATCAGCGCCGGTCTGTTCCTCGCATCTCTGTCTCCGGTCGGCTTCCGCGTCGGACGGGTACGCATCCTCTATGCTGTCCCATTCACGATCCCACTGGTTGCCTACGCCTTCCTTATCTATGGTGTTTACGGCGGCCAGACTCCGACCGGACTTCCATTTCTGATCTTCCCGGCACTGGGCGGACTTTCGCTCTTTGCGGGATGCGCCTGGGCCTTCTCTCACCGCGGCCTTCCCCGGGCTATCTCGCTTGTTCTCTGCATCACGCTGGGCGCCATCGGTCTTTGGATCTGCGTTCGCGTTGGGGGCGTGTGGCCCCTCATATTCGTCGAGTGCGCCATTCACAGCGTTACCGCCCTCCTTGTCTTTTACGTTTTCCGCCGGATCTCTCCGGGAACTATCCTGGCCAGCCTGGGCTTTCTGGCCTGGTCGCTAAATGTGGGGCAGACTCTTCCGCTTTTCCATCACGACGAGCCAACTATCTGGATCATTCGCATTATCGCCATGGCCAAGGTGGTAGCCGCCATCGGGATGATTCTTCTTACCCTGGAAGACCAGCTGGCCGCTAACCAGGCCGGGCAGGTCCGCGAGCGCCATGCCCGCGAGGAAATGGAAGCGTATGCCCGGCTCAATCTCGCTCGCCGCCGGGTCGATGATTTCGATAGGCAGGCGACCCTCATATGCCAGTCGATCGTCTCCAACAGCCGATTCAAGCAGTCGGCTCTTGTCCTGCTTCAAAGCACAGGCCACTACCGCTTGGCTGGAGCCGACGGATTTGATGACGCCACCATCAATGCACTCGAAGCGCTCGTGACTCGCATCCCTGTCGCGGGATTTCTCGATCCCGGCTCCGGTCCAGCCGCAGTAGAACATAGCCTGGCCATCAGCCTCGATCTGACGCCGTTCCTCGTCCCCGGAGACGATCTTGCCCGTCTCAAACTCACCGCGGTGCAGGCCATCCCCCTGCGGGGCCGCGCCACAACTGAGGGTGCCATCTTCCTTACCGGCGTCGAGAACCCAGCCGAGCCCGTCAGCGCTGTCGATCTGCTCCCGCTCGAGGTTCTCGCCTCCCGCCTGCAATCGGTTCGCGGCCAGACCATGATGCTCGAGAAGCTCGTCGAAGCCGAGAAGTTTGTCGGCCTCGGCCAGCTTGCCGGCAACGTCACCCGCCAGCTTAACAACCCTCTCACCGTTATTCTCGGCTACGCCTCGTTGCTGGATGAAACCGAGGACCTCAATCCCCAGGCCCACAAAGCCATCGAGGCCATCCTGAATGAAGCGCGCCATATGCGGCTCACTCTCGAAAGCCTCGCGCGCATTTCGCGCCCCCAGGGCGATCAAATCGGTGCCATCTCGGTCTCTGAACTTCTCAACGATCTCGAGCAGTTGCATCGCTCCGAATTTGTGCAGCGCTCCATCGACTTCCGCGTACATATTGCGCCCGCCCTGCCGCGGGTTCTTGGCAATGCCCAGCAGGTCCGGCAGGCTGTCCTTTACTGCCTGCAGTTCGCGATGGACGCAGTCGAAAGACTCGACACCACGAACGAAAAAACCGTTCGCCTCGAAGCCGTGGCCGAAAACAACCAGGTGCAGATCCTCGTCGCTCACTCCGGTTCAAAATTTCCTGTGCCGGCTCGTGCTTTTGACCCCTTTATCCCCGAACCGGCGGGCGACGAATCCTCGAGCCTCGGCCTGAGTATGTGCGCCAGCATCATTCGCGAGAACAACGGCAAAGCGTCCGCTATCAATTTCGAACCGCGCGGCGCAGGCATCCTTCTAGAACTGCAGGCTGCCTAAGCCCAACTTCATTTAAAAACTGACGTTGTCATCCCGAGCGCAACCGAGGGATCTGCCCTGAAAGTTCTCATACCTCGATCAAAACTGGGTGGGCATCCTTGCGCAGCAAGGGTGGGAAAGCACGATCCCACCCGATTTTCATGGTCTCGGGTAGCGCAAAGAGCCATGCAAGACTGCGGTTGCCCTTCGTCCACCCGCCGCGATGAAGGGTGCCCCCATCCTTGACGAAGTCATCGGTCGGAAAGCAAGTCATTCAACCCGCCACAGCCAAGCCCCGCCCGCACAGCAAAGAACCGTCACGCGGTTGTACACTTCTCCTTCGCGCCGACATACGTTGGGTGCCCCGGGTTTCGCATTGAGACCTGGGAAAGCACGAACCTCCGCAATCAGGGAAACTCATGCGTCGATCCATTCTTCTCGCAATCCTTCTCGCCGCCACGCTTGCTCCCGCACAGAACGCCAAAAGGCCGATGACCTTCGAAGACATGATGCAGATGAAGCGTCTAGGCTCGACCGCTCTCTCGCCGGACGGCAAATGGCTGGGCTATTCGGTGACATTGGTTGATCTGGAGAAGAACACGAAGACAACGGATCTGTGGCTGCAGGCGATTGCCCCGTCGTCGGGTGAAAGCAGCGACCCCATCAAGCTCAGCGTCGGCCAACCGGGCGACGACGGCATCCAGTTCTCCCCCGACAACAAGCGCATCCTCTTCCTCAGCGCCCGCAAAGACGGGCAGCAGGTTTGGATTGCCGACTTCGACCCCTCCACCGGCGCCACCAGCAATCCCCACCAGGACACCTTTTTCGCGACGGGCGCAGACAACGCCAAATGGTCGCCCGACTCCAAATCCATTGTCTTCACGTCGGACGTCTATCCTGATTGCCCCGCCATCGGCCCCAATACGTTTACCGCCGGGAACCAGTGCAACAAGGACCGCGATGACGCGCTCGCCGCCAGCAAGGTAAAGGCGCAGATCTTCACCCATCTCCTCTACCGCCACTGGAATCACTTCACCGGCGACAAGCGCTCGCACCTCTTCCTCGTTGCCGTCGATTCGCAAAACGTCCGCGATCTCACGCCTAACGATCCTCACGACGTCCCGCCCTTCTCGCTCGAAGGCGGCGGTGGATTCGACATCTCCCCCGACTCGAAGGAACTCGCATTCACTGAGAACCTCGATCCCGAGCCCGCCATCAGCACCAACGCCGACATCTTCATCCTCGACCTCACCAATCCATCAGCGAAACCCGTCAAGATCAGCACATCGAAAGGCGGCGACTTCAACCCCGCCTACTCGCCCGACGGCAAGTACCTCGCCTGGCGCAGCCAGCTCCGCCCCGGCTACGAAAGCGACAAATTCCGCTTGCTTCTCTATGATCGCGCCGCGAAAAAGACCAAAGATCTGCTGCCCAAGTTTGACAACTGGGTCGACGAGTTCGCATGGTCTGCGAATTCAAAGTGGATTTTCGTTGCAGCTGGATCGGAGGGTGGGACAGCTCTTTACTCTGTTGGGTTGGACGGAGATCGTTATAGCCCAATCATCGGGGAAGCACCGAAGGATGAACCGCCTTCAGGCAAAAATCTAATCGGAGAGTTCAGCGGTCTTAGCGCAACGCCTTCAGCTAAAGGGCTCTTGGTCGCCGTTCAGATGAAGGCCGATCAGCCAGCAGAGGTGGTAAGAATCGATCCTTCTCCCATAATTGTCGAGGGTCGCGATGCAAAGGGCCGATTTGGTGAGTGTTGTCTAGTGGCTGATGTATATCGACTGACTCACCTCAACGACGCGCTCATCGCCCAACTCGATCTCGCACCCCTCGAATCCTTCTGGTTCGAAGCCGCAGACAAAACCAAGGTCCAAGGCTTCCTCATCAAGCCCCCCGCCTTCGACCCCGCAAAGAAATACCCCGTCAAATTCCTGATCCACGGCGGCCCGCAAGGCGCATGGGGCGATAGTTGGTCCTACCGCTGGAACGCCGAACTCTTCGCCGCCAACGGCTACGTGGTCGTCATGATCAATCCCGGCGGGTCAACGGGCTATGGACAAGCTTTCGTCGACCGCGTCAACGGCGACTGGGGTGGCAAGCCCTTCACCGACCTTATGTCTGGGCTCGATTACGCTGAGCAGCGCTACCCGTTCATTGACAAGAATCGCGAGTGCGCCCTCGGCGCCAGCTACGGCGGCTACATGGCCAACTGGGTGCTCGGCCACACGAATCGCTTCAAGTGCATCGTCTCCCACGACGGCATGTTCAACGCCGAATCCGCCTTCGGCACCACTGAGGAAGACTGGTTCAACATCTGGGAGTTCAAGGGTGCGCCGTGGGACTACTACGGCAAGCCCGACTCCATGAATCCCTTCCGCAAATGGTCACCCTCTCTCTACGCCAAAAACTTTAAGACGCCCACACTTGTCGTCCACGGCCAGCTCGACTATCGACTTGATGTCAGCGAGGGCTTTCAGCTGTTCGACACGCTGCAGCTACTCCACGTCCCCAGCAAGATGCTCTACTTCCCCGATGAAGGCCACTGGGTCCTCAAGCCACAGAACTCGCAGCTCT
>NZ_JBARMD010000102.1:0-8733 GCF_049802275.1 Occallatibacter sp.
CAGCACCTGGGCGATTTCCTTGTAATCCATGTCCTGTAAGTCCCTTAATATGACTGCTTCACGCAGCTCCACCGATACTTTTGCCAGTGCTCCCTGCACCATCTTGGCCAGTTCCTTCTGAGCCGCCTTTTCATGCGGTGAAGGTCCGCTTGCCGTCAGACGGTCGATCGGGCGCAGTTCGTCGGTCTCGTCCCATCCGGCGTCGAGCGAGTCGGTGGCCCGTTGATTTCTGGTGCGACGGAAATTGTCCACCAGCAGATTACGGGTCATGGTCGTAATCCAGACCTGCAGGCTGCCCCTTGCGGTATCAAAACTGGCTAGATTGGAATAAATCTTGAGGAAGACGTCCTGCGTAAGGTCTTCAGCATCAGCGGGATTATTCGTAAAACGATAGCAGAGCCCGTAGACGCGGCGATGGTGGGTGCGAACCAGTTCGGCCCAGGCTCCGGAATCACCGTCCATGCAGCGACGAACGACTTCAGACCAATCGATCTCCAGCGGTCCGCTCGTCTGGCGAGTGTCCGGCGTCATGGGTTTGGCTTCCTGACCGTGGTCCTGAACCAGCTTCCGCGGCGCCTGATCCAACTTGCTCGGGGTCCCCGCGAATCGCTCTTGATTCATGGGGTGGCCCTTGCGCCGGATGGGCACCTTTGGCGCCACCAGTCCTGCCACGCTCCAGCTTAATGTACCCGCACAAGCCATGGAGGCCTATACGCATGATTTTGTTGTGTAGTTCCCGCCTCGGCACCGGTACGCTCCAAAACCCTCGGAAATGCCTATCGGGTCCGTGATCCATCCCCAAAACCTCTAATGTGCGTCGTATGGATGGTCTGTAGTGCGCCTCCCCAGAAAGTCACATGGACGTTCATTACCCTTTGGGCTTCCCAAGGTGCCGAAGGCGTTGTTCTATTCACCTTTCTCAATTGCTTGTGCATATGCAAATCGTTACGTTCGACCCATCACCCAGGAGATGGAGGCAAGGTCAATGAACGACACGGTGTCCAGGATTTACGCGGCGATCCGTATTTTGATGCAACGCGAAGAGGGACAAGACATAGTCGAATATTCCCTCACGTTTGCCATGGTGGCTTTTGGGTGCGTCTCATCCATGACTTTCATGGCAAACAGCATAGGAAGCGTATTCAGCCAGGTGGTGCAGATCTTATCCACCAACATTACGTAGACACTCTTCTGTCTCGGCTCCCCCTGGGACAGGATTGCGCATTTACCGTGGCAGTCCGTGCGCAATGGACCCGGGTGTAATCTCATCGCATCCCAGCTTTCATCATCTGCAACAGTTCCGCGGCAACCTCGGGCTTAGGTTCGCCGCACGTTGGGCAGGCTGCGCCGCCAGAAGGAATGTTCAGCCAATACCCGCCGACTACATCCGAAACTGCCTTCACGCAGGCTAAGAGTTCCTTCGCGGTCACGCTCCTTCCCGTCGGATTTGTACTTATCCCGGCCAGCACAATAATGCTTGGACTGGCGCCTCTCGCTTGCTCGGCCGCTTTGCGTACATAGGAAACGAAATCGTGTGTGTCGAGTTCCGCACCCTGAGCCTGGATCTCGTAAACATCGGCACACTTCGCCATCGAAGCCGCGATCTTCGCGCGAATGAATCGGTCGAAACGATCTGGCCCTCCGCCGACCAGGTCCGCTGCCGGCGCCACAATAAGCAGCCGGTGCTGCGCGTGCACGATGTCGGCGATCTTGCATGCATATTCGGCAGGGTTGCGCTGCTCCTCTTCGGGTGTGAACTGCCATTTCTCAGGGTCGTACATCACCGCCCCTATACCCGCTTCGCAGCAGTGATCGATTTCGCCCGCACTGCGAATGGATATCGTTGCTATGGAGTTCCACTCCGTATAAGGCTGGGTTTTGAGCTTAGCCACCATGAACGTACACGGCGTTCCGAAGTATTGTTGCTGCTGATCGAACGGAATCGCGGACGCCGCGCGATGCAGCGTCCCGGCATTGACAATCCATCGCACCCCGAGACTGCCGTCGGACTGGCTGCACGGTGGAACCTGCGCAGCTGCGTGACTCGAATTGCATCGATCTGAGGCGATGAGAAAAGAAAAAGCAAACACCAGGGCGAACGGCGAACCGAGCGTGAACAATTTCATTGCAATCAGTATGCAATAAGAATCGCGAATCTCAATTTCCGCACTGCGAATCAGTCGCCCTGATCGATTACGGATTTTCGGATTTGTAACCGCAAAGCAATAAGGCCGCAATTACGCATCAAAACTTAGGCCGCGCCCGTGAAGACGGGAGCGGCCTTTTGTCCATAGCGATTCGCGATCTCTCGTGGCTACAACGGCGACTTAGTACCGATCCCCAAACTCCGGTTCCACCGGGTTCTCGAATAGAGAAGCGTCGCGCGTCACAATCGTCAATCCTGAAGGCGTAACGAAATAGCGGCGCTTGTCTTCGACAGGATCGTAGCCGATTACCGTTCCCTCTGGAATGTGCACATCGCGGTCGATAATGGCGCGGCGGATGCGACAGTGGCGCCCGATCTGCACATGCGAAAAGATGATGCTCGAGTCGACTTCAGAGTAAGAGTTGACGCGGACATCCTGCGACAACACGGAATTGGATACGGAAGCACCGGAGATGATGACACCGGCCGTGATAACAGAATTTACCGCCATGCCGGTTCGTCCCGGCTCGCCGAAGACGAATTTCGCCGGCGGATACTGCCGTACCCGTGTGCGCATTGGCCAGTTTTTGTCATAGAGATTGAATACCGGCGACACCGAGCACAGGTCCATGTTGGCTTCATAGTAGGAATCGAGCGTGCCCACGTCGCGCCAGTAGAGCGCCGTCTGCTTGTTCTCGTCCACAAAACTGTATGCCATCATCTTTTTCTTGCCCAGCATATCGGGCAGGATATTGTGGCCGAAGTCGTGTTTCGAATTGGGATCCTCGGCGTCGGCGATCAGTGCTTTGAGCAAAACCTCGGTGTTGAAGATGTAAATGCCCATCGAGGCTTCGACTTTGTCGGGATTAAAGGGAGACCTGAACGTGGTGGTCGTCGGTTTTTCGAGGAAGCCCTGCAGTTCGCCGTTCTTGCCGACGTCAACCACGCCAAACCGCGCTACCTCATCGGGCGCGACCGGCAGCGTGGCCAGTGTCACGTCTGCGTGCGTTTCCTTGTGATACTCCAGCATGCGGCTGTAATCCATCTTGTAGATGTGATCGCCGCTCAGAATGATCATGTGCTTGGGCTGTTCGCTGCCGATGGAGTAGATGTTCTGATAGACCGCATCCGCCGTTCCCATGTACCAGTTGGTGCCGGTCCGCTGCATGGGCGGCAACAACTCAAAAAACTCCCCCAGTTCCTGCGCGACAATACCGGTCCATCCTTCGCGAATATGCCGGTTGAGCGAAAGCGCCTTGTACTGGGTAAGGATGAAGACCCGGCGCAAGCCGGAGTTGATGCAATTCGAAAGCGTGATGTCGATGATCCGGTAATGCCCGCCAAATGGCACGGCCGGCTTGGCGCGGTCGCGGGTCAGAGGAAAGAGCCTTTCACCGGCTCCGCCTGCAAGCAAAACACCTAATGTGTCTTTCATGTCCGTATGAGCCTGCCTTGTCGCGTTGTCTTTCCGGAGCTTTCTCAGCGCGAAACCAATGTGCCGCTATCCGGTACGGCATGTTTCAGAGAAGTACGCTATCCAATCGCCTCTGAACGGCGAAGAATACCACACAGAGATAACACGCGCAGCCTCTCGGCGTTAGAGGAGATTGGCGGTTCGGGAAAATGCGAAGACCGGAGCCCGTCGGAATAACTTCCTCCCGCGGATTCTCCGGCCTTGAAGTACATCGAACGCCCTTTGGTTATCTGCGTTTCGGTTTGAACCGGTACTCGACGCCAACCGAGATGGCGAAATTCACGTCGGTCTGGGTATACTTTGCGCCGTAATTGATGCCATACCGGGTGATAACCGCATCCGGCGTGACCCGGAAGACCCAGCGAGCTGAGCGATTAAGGTCAATATGTCCGCCGATAATGGACGCTAAGGCGAGCTGGTTAGGGTAGAAGGCCACCGCCGAAGGGGGCAGTTCGCGCAAGTCATGCTCGAAATCGCCGTAGACCCCGCCAATCAGAGCGTGTGCGATCAGCGCGCCGTGCTTGTTGTGCGGTCCAAGCCACTCCGGACCGGCGAGAAAGAAATATTCCTGAATGAATGGACCCGAAATGGACTGGGTCGTAACGTTATTGCCGAGCCCCGCGCCGCTGGTGCCCGCATAGCCCCTGATGTTGCCTTCGACCGCCCAATGCTTGCTTAACCAGTAGGATCCAGACAGGTCAAGGCCACCCAGGTTCGACCCCTGCAGGATCGTCGGACCGGCTTTCATGTGGGCGTACGCCATTCCCAGCGAAATATCGTACTTGTTGTCGTACTTCACATTAGCCAGTGGGTCAACGGCGATATAGGTGCCGTTGCCGGTGGTTTGCGAAGTGCTTTGCACCGCTGGCTGCACCTGGCTGAACGCAGGCAGAACTGAGGCAAGCAGACCGAGGACAAGGGCTGCCGAAAAGAATGAAAACCTTACTGGAAGACGCATCAACACAAAGCTTACAGGACCATACCTTCGAGGGACAATGAGAGGAACTGGGTGTTAGACGCCTGCGAGGCTCGGTTGGCTAGCACTCGCTATTCGATTGCACACGATTGCACTAGGGCTCGCAGTGCTCGGCCCAGCTGGCGTACACCAGATACCGCATCGTTTTGAGGGTTTCAACCGCCGCATCTGCCCCAGATTCGGCTCCGTTCGGTTGCAGTGGCGGCGCGGCGTGCATCCGCCAATCAAGCGAAGTATGGCTGAATATCATTGCTGCGCGCGGAAGATGGTAACCGCTGGAGATAATCTCCGCCGAATGCCAACCGTGACCTTGCATGATCCGCTCTGAATAGCACGCATTCTGGATGGTATCGTCAGACTTCGTCTCCACGAAGATGGCTGAGGGTGGAATGCCCTGCGCGGCGGCTGAGTTGGCCATCACGTCTGCTTCTACGAACTGGTTGTGTGCTGCGCCGCCGGAGAAGAGGAGGCGCGGCGCTACTCCGCGGTCGTATTCACGCACTGCTTCGGTGACACGCGCCAATTGCTCGGGCGTAGGATTACCGTCGGCGTCGGCTGGATAGCCCAGCACGAGAATGGCGTCGAAATGGTCACGGCTGGTATTCGTGGCAGGGGCCATCCGGCGCGCGATAATTGCCCAGCCGATGAGAAGGACGATGAGCAAAATGCCTCCCAGGGCTGCGCGCAGGGCCCACCGCTTCTTGCCCAGATCGATCGGCTTGTACCGACGACGGGGTCGCCGGGCAGGTGCGCGCTTGCGCGAGTCGCGGGATGTAGATGCGATGGCCAAACGGGGCTCCCAACTCAACTCTAAAAGCGAAAGCCAGACCGTAGCGGCACGAAGGTATTAACTGAAATGGGGCAGCAACTCGACGCTATTGGGGAAGCGGCCCGGCGCCCGAGAACCTCAACCCAGGTCCACTGGATGATTCCAGCTCGACAACACCATCTCACTCAGCGGTTTACGGCTGCGAGGCGATTGCTCCTGGCCTTGGTAATGCTCGCTAAGCGAGGATGGATCTCCCTGGTAGCCGAGTGCCATCACCGACCCGATCGCGTAAATCTCTGGAATCTCAAAGGCTTCGCGCGCCTTTGCCTGGTCAAACCCGGCCATCTGATGGGTCGCAATGCCCATGGAGGCGGCTTGCAGGGTGATGAAACCGTCGGCGGCGCCAAGATCGTGAACGGCATAGTTATTTGGTGAGTCGTTGTGGCTGAAACGGGTCCGGGCAACGCTCAAAACAAGCACCGGAGCATTCGCCGCCCATGCCTGGTTGAAGGGGACCAGAGCCTCGGCGATCTTCTTGTATGTCTCAGAGTTACGCTCGCCGACAACGAACCGCCATGGCTGCTCGTTGAAGGAGGATGGCGCCCACCGAGCGGCCTCGAAGATCTTCCTCAGATCGGCCTTGCTTATTGCTCGGTCGTCGAAAGCGCGGGGGCTCCAGCGCTCAAGAATAACGGGCAACACTCCATCCGTTGAGGGCTGCGCGTATTTCATCTGGTGGGCTTCGCTAGCGGTGAGCGTCATCGATTTCCGCTCCAGGGAAAGACTTTGTACTAACTCGGATGCTGCGCACTCACGGAACGATGCGCGTTGTCGATTGCTAGGCCGATGAACGGCAGCCCACCTGGGGGCAATTTCGAGCAGAATGGCGGTTTTGCTTTGTGCGGTTATAACGATCTCAACGGCCTCTAGACATGAACAGCAGCAATATGTACCGCAGGGACAGGCACGGAAGAAGCCGCCTGCTTGAACACCTTCGTCGTGAAGAACTCGATCATCAACCCGAACAGCGCATTAACAAAGAAATTCACGACCGGCACCAGCACCTGCCCCAGGTTCAGGAACAGGAAATAAGAGAAGATAGAGCCCACTGCCAGACCGATGATGGGGCCATTCCAGGCCCAGTGCACCCTTAGCCCCGAGATGCCAATCGCAAACCCCATGACCGCCCGGTTCAGGAGAACCCACAGCAGCATTACCGCGCTGAATTTGAGAAGGTGTCCATAAAATGCTCCGCTTGCGCAGATCAAACCTGCTATCAGTCCAAACAGAATCGCAACTGTAGTCCGCTTCATCGCGTTCCTTCTTTCACAAGCACACGTGTGCCGGGTAAGGTTACGCGGCAATTGGTGCAGTTGTTCCGAGGCCGGTTGAATTTACGGATAAATGCGGTGCAGTGTCCGCGCGAAGGGAATCGTCTCCCGCACATGATCCAGCGCGCAAACCCACGCCACCACGCGCTCGATGCCCATGCCGAAGCCGGCGTGCGGTACCGAGCCGTAGCGACGCAGGTCGAGATACCACTGGAAGGCTTCCAGGGGAAGCTGGTGATGCTCGATGCGGCTCTTCAGCAATTCGTAGCTCGATACGCGCTGGGATCCGCCAATGACCTCGCCATAGCCCTCGGGCGCCAGCACGTCGACGCAAAGCGCGAAGTTCGCGTCCTTCGGATCGGGCTCCATGTAGAAGGCCTTCACGGCGGCCGGGTAGCGATGAACCATCACCGGACGATCGAACTGCGAACTGAGCCATGTTTCGTCGGGCGAGCCAAAGTCATTGCCGTATTCAAAGGGCTGCTCGAGGATGCCTTTTTTATGTGCCTCGTTCAGCATCGCAGCGGCTTCGTCGTAACGCAGACGCGGAAACGGCGGAAGGATGTTTTTGAGCTTCTCCGGGTCGCGGCCGATCACCTGTAACTCCGGCGCGCGGTTCTTCAGTACGCTCTGCACGATGTGCGAGAGATAGTTCTCCGCCAGTTCCATCAGTCCGTCGAGATCGCAGTACGCAACCTCCGGCTCCACCATCCAGAACTCGGTCAGATGACGGCGTGTTTTTGATTTTTCCGCTCGGAACGTTGGTCCAAAACTGTAAACCTTCCCAAGCGCCAGCGCCGTCGACTCGATATAAAGTTGGCCGGACTGAGTGAGGTACGCGGGATCGCCGAAGTAGTCCACCGGAAACAGCGTCGAAGTTCCCTCGCAGGCCGCAGGAGTAAGAATAGGCGGATCAGTGCGGATGAATCCGTTGTCGTCAAAGTACTCGGCCGCCGCCCGCATGATCTCCGCCCGAATGCGCAAGATGGCCGATTGCCGAGGCGAGCGCACCCAGAGATGGCGATGCTCCATCAGGAAATCGACGCCGTGCTCCTTCAGCGTGATGGGGTATGGATCCGACTCCGGCACCCGCTGGATGACCTGGATATCCTCGACGTCGAGCTCGAAACCGCCGGGAGCGCGCTTATCTGCACGCACCTTCCCTGTAACGATTACCGACGACTCCTGCGTCAGGCCTTTGAGCGACTCGAAGACTTCGGCCGGGACACTCTTGACGTGCGCCACACCCTGCACCGTTCCGGTTCCGTCGCGAAAGATGGGGAACAGCAGTTTGCCCGATTCGCGAGAGTTGTAGAGCCATCCGCGAATCTGAACGGACTGGCCCTCGTGCTGGCCCAGGGTTGCGATGGTCGCAACAGGTGCGGCAGGTTTGGCGGTTTCAGCGGAGACGGCGGCGGGGGCGGTTTCTTCAGGCATAGATCAACTCTCTTGAGTGCCCCATCCATTTTTTTGGCGAAATGGGTGGGAAAGCTACTCCGTCGCACCAGCTCTGTTTTTTTCCAAAGCGGGCGGCGCCGGACCTATTAGGATAACGCCCGGCATCGCAGCTCAGCGTGACAGGCGTGACATTGCTCTCGCCGCATCCTGCCCGCTTGATTTATCGTCCATAGCGTATGGCCACCAATCCCAAGCCCCAGCCAGTCGCCAGCAATCAGCCCCATCCCACCCCCGAGGCGGAAGAAGTCTTCCGCCGCTGGATCCGCTTTCTCGACGAGGAGTTCTACCGGCACCGCTCTCCCGAGCGCCGCGCCGAAATCGTGCGCGACCAGCTCTACCAGCTCTACCTGGGGCGCCCCCATGGCGGAAAACCAAACGTGACCCTCTCCAGCGAACTGCCCGGCAACGTCCTCGGCATGTCGCTCGACCCTGAGAACGTGACGATCGAAGCTGAATACTTCGGCGACGCCGACCCCGCTGAATTTGCCATCCGCAAGCCGCTGATCTGGTTCTGGAAGATGTTCGACCGCTCGCCGATCGGGCTGAACCTGTGGCTGGGACTGCGTTTCCGGTGCATGC
>NZ_JBARMD010000103.1:0-7152 GCF_049802275.1 Occallatibacter sp.
CGCAGCGCCTTCACCCTGGCCTATCGCACCGCCGATGATCGCGCCGATCAGCGCACCACCCACAATGTTCCCGGCCGAGTGCGCACCTTTGCCGGGCCCCTTCACTTTGAACATGTCGGATTGCAGCGGATAACTCTGCCCCATCAGGTCAAGCGAAGTCAGTTCCAGCGCCAGTTCGTTGCTGCCCGTCAGCGAACCGCTGTCCGGACGCCTCACGTCGGCAATCACGCCATGCACGGTGGCGCCGCGCGGAATCGCCAGCACCCCGTTGAACGTCACGTCCTGGATCACCGTAAATTGAATTGGTTCTCCACCCTTCGCGCGCTTGCTGCTCACCGGATCATTCGTCCGCACCTGGATCAACGTTCCCTGCGGTACGGTGACCGGACCGCGCGGCATTGCATACTGCGGCGGAGGCGGAGCCTGCGCATAATCCGGACGCTGCCCGTACCCAGGAGGAGGCGGTGTTTGTCCATAACCCGGAGCCGGTGCGTATCCCGGAGGCGGAGGCGCCTGCCCGTATCCAGGTTGCTGCCCGTAAGACGGCTGCTGCTGTCCGTAAGGCGGTTGCTGCTGCCCGTAACCAGGCTGCTGTTGATTCGGGTCACCCCAGTTCGGCGGCGGAGCCTGGTTGATGCTCGGTGCATTCTGGCCGGGTTCAGCATACTGCCCATTGTCCTGTGAACCCTGCGCCGGAGGCGCCTGCGCGTCCGCCATGTCGTTGCTCGGATCGTTCACCGGAGCACCCTGGGCGTTTGCGTCATCTGCCGGATTGCCGACCTTGAGATTGTTGTGAACCTTCGTCACGCCGGGAACTGTCTTGGCGATCGATTCTGCCAATTGCTTCGAAGAGTCGCTCGATACGGTCCCCGACAGCGTCACCTCGCTCTGAATCGTTGCCGCGGTAATCAAGTCGTTCTTCAGGGCCTGCGAGGCATCCAGCGCATGCACCACGTCCATCTCAATTTGCCCGTCACTGCGCGGAGCATTCGACGGCGCCGCGTCCTGCGCCACTGCCATCGCGCCCGCCAAAGCAATCACTCCCAGAAAAGAAAATAGCCTGCAAATCAACCGTTTCTTCATTCTTTCCTCTCCCGCATGCCTGTCGCGCAGCTTTTGGTGCCGATGTCTTTATTTTGACGGTCACCAGGCACTCCCGTCATCGTTACCAACCCGCGTTTCGGGCAAAAGTTCCGTGCTTTGGTAATCGATTTTCGAGGACCTTTCCGGCCTGACTCACTGATCCGTCGTGCCTTACGCCTTTGCCGTCGCCCGATCCTCCACGGCCACCCTGCCTGTCAGCTCCTCATTGTCAGGAAAGAAGATCTGGAACACCGTCCCCGACGCTCCTCCCTCCGACGCCGCCCGGCTGCGTAGATGGATAATTCCATGATGTTTCAGGATGATTTCGTGACTCACCCAGAGCCCCAGCCCGGTCCCGGTTGCCCCTTTGGTGGTAAAAAAGGCCTCGAACAGCCGATTCCGTACCTCCTCTGTCATGCCGCTGCCCGTGTCGCCGATGGTGATGCGCACTCCCTCATATTGAGGATGCACCCAGTCCCGCGACCGCCGCGCCCGCACTTTCAAACGCCCTCCGCCCGGCGTTGCGTCAATCGCATTGCTCACCAGGTTTGCAATCACCTGCCGAACCTCGCCGGCAAAGCAGAAAAGATCGAGATCCGGCTTGTATTGCCGCTCCAGCGCGATACCCAGCGTGCTCAGTCTGGCGCTGTACATGTCAAGCACTGAGTCCAGCAACTCTTCCATCGTTGCTCGCGCCGGCAGCGTCGATTGCCGGTAGAAACGCAGCGTCTGCTGCGTGATCTCCGACATGCGCTGCACTTCCTTCTCTGCGATCGTCACGTAATTCAGCGCCGAATCATCCAGATGGCAGAACCCACGCAGTAAATACAGCAGGTTCGTTATCGCCTCCAGCGGATTGTTGATCTCGTGCGCGATGGAAGCGGCAAGACGCCCCGTTGCCGCCAGCTTTTCTGTTCTGCGCAGCGCGTCTTCACTCCGCTTGCGCTCGCTCACATCCATCACAATCGCACCCACCCAGCGCAACTTGTTGGGACTGGGCCGCACGGGATACGCGGTCACCAGCCATGTCCACCTCCCTCCGCTCTCGCCTGGCCTCCCCTCCAATTCCAGGTCATGTACCGGCAACTCCGACTCGATGACGTGCCGGACCGCTCCCTCCAGCCGCTTGGCAATACGTTCCGGCAAAACCTCCGGCAGGGTTCGTCCCAGGTGTCGGCTCAGCGCAACACCGGTCATCTCCGCAAACACTTCGTTGACACGCACAATTCGGCATTGCCGGTCGAAGAACACCAGCCCGATCGGCGCATTTGCCAGCATCGAATCCAGCAGTGAAAGCGTGTCGTTCAACCCCGAACGTTGTTCCTCAAGCGCCGCCACCATCCGGTTGAATGCCTGAATCAGATCGCCAAATTCGTTATCCACCGTCACGGGCAGAGGAAAATTCGCGCTGATTCCCGGTCCCTCCATCAGCGCGCGAGTGCCGCTTTGCAGAATACTCAATGGCCGCGATATCGAACGCGACATCAGCAGCACCAGTAATCCCGAAGCGCCAATCCATATCAGGCCAAAGGAAATCGAACCGCGCAAAACGGTGTCGAGCTGTTCCGTGTCCCAGGCGCGATCGGTTTCGACCCACGCATAACCGCGCACGTTCGCACCGTCGTAGATGGCCTTTACGCCTTCCCAGCGACGATCGCCAAACGAAAATACGAGCGGCAGATGCTCGGGAATCTGCGCAATCTGTGCCTTCTCCGCCGGCTCCAGCGGGGAATGGGCAGCGTCTCCGCTGCTCACAAAAAGCACATCCCCGGTTTTATCGGTGATCATGGCGCGGGCCACACTCGGCGCTTCGCCCATCATGCGCAATGAAGGAAACACCAGCTCCGGACGCTGCTGCCGGTAGGCCTCTTCCGCCTGCAGCGCAACCGACGTAGCTTGATGCGCCAGCCGCTCCAGCGCGCGTCTGCGTATCTCTTGACCCTCGACCTTCACGAGGATCACCGCAAACAGCCCGACAGAAAGTGTCTCCAGCAGCATCAGCCAGAGAATCAGCTGCCATCGAACGGTGCGCGGCAACCAACGCATTAATTCGACCTCGTTCTCATGGAGGAGCTCGTCCCTAGAGTCTACCGGAAATGCAATAAATTGCAGTCTATATCTTCAGCAACGCCCGCGCTATTTGACCGCCATGGAATCTGCCATTCTCTATAAAGATCTCGTTCGTGCGCGATCCGGCCACAATGACACCTGCCAGATAAATCCCCGGAACATTGCTCTCCAGCGTCTCCGAGTTGCAGACCGGCAGTTTGTCCGGCCCCTCGAACCGCACGCCCATGCTCTCGAGAAAACTGAAGTCGGGATGATACCCCGTCATCGCAAACACAAAATCGTTCTCAATCGTCTCTGTCCCCCGCGCAGTTCGCAGCACCACTGAGTCCTGCGTTATCTCCACCACGTCGGTGTTGAAGTAGGCTTTGATCTCGCCGTTCTTGACGCGATTCTCAATGTCCGGCTTGATCCAGTACTTCACGTGCCGATGCATCCCATCGTGCCGGTGCACCAGCGTCACGCGCGCCCCGCTTCGCCACAACTCAAGCGCCGCAATCGCTGCAGAATTTTTCCCGCCAATCACCACCACGTCCGTATCGAAGTAGGGATGCGGATCGTTGTAGTAGTGAAACACCTTGCTGAGTTTCTCACCCGGAATGCACATCAGGTTCGGCAGATCGTAATAGCCCGTGGAAACGATCAGCTTGCGCGCCATCAATTTGCCTGGCCGCCCAAACCGATCCTCCGTATGCACCGTAAACTCTCCATCAACTCCATTCACCCGCTCCACGCGATGATACTGTCGCACATCCAATTTGTAGTGCGCCGCCACCAGCCGGTAATACTGCAGCGCCTCATTCCGCGTCGGCTTCGGATTCGGACTCGGAAACGGAATGTTCCCGATCTCCAGCAATTCCGGAGTAGTGAAGAATGTCATATGCGATGGGTAGTGAAACAGCGAATTGCAAACGCATCCCTTGTCCACCAGCACCACGCTGAACCCGGCCTTCTGTACCTCGATTGCGCAAGCCAGCCCCGTCGGCCCCGCGCCAATCACCAGCACATCAAACAAAGCGTCCGCAGCTTTGACCCCATCGCGCACCAGCATCGACGAGGGCTTAGCATCCGGCACAGAATCCGCAGGATAGTCCGCCATACCTCTAGCTTAGGTCATGAAGCCTGAGATCATCGCCGGGTGCCCCAGGTCTCGCTTTTGAGACCTGGGAGGGGCTTGTCAGATCGGAGTGATTTACCCGGCCGCGCCTTTATTCCATCAACAAGGCAACGTCATCCAGACCGGCAGTACGATAAGACCGTGGCGACTAACGTCCTCTACACGATCGGCCACTCCACCCACTCCATCGAAGAGTTCATCGCATTGCTGAACGCGCACCGCGTGCAGCATCTCGTCGATGTCCGCTCCATCCCGAAATCCCGCCACGTCCCGCAATTCAACACCGACGAACTAGCGTCCTCGCTCCGCGCTGCCAACATCGAATACACGCATCTCAAATCTCTCGGCGGCCGTCGACACAGCCGCAAAGACTCCATCAATACCGGCTGGCGCAACACATCCTTCCGCGGCTATGCGGACTACATGGCCACACCGGAATTCGCCGAAGGCCTCGCCACCCTCACGCAAATCGCAAGCATCACCCCGACCGCCATCATGTGCGCGGAAGCCGTCCCCTGGCGCTGCCACCGCTCCCTGATCGCTGACGCTATGATGCTCCAGGGCTGGCATGTCCGCGACATCCTCACCAGGGCCCAAGCCGCCGAACACAAACTCACGCCCTTCCTAAAAGTAGTCAACGCCCAACCCACCTACCCCGATCCCGTCCAGCCCGACTCACTATTCGATCAACCGGGCTGACCTGCTGACTCGCTCATGCGCAAAGCGCATGCTGACCCGCTAAACCCAAATCCTGAATCGCTCAAAATGAATTGTCATCTTGAGCGAGGTGGCCTCAGCGACCAAAGTCGAAAGATCTGCCCTGAAATAGCATTCGCCCCGGAGGGGCCGAGAGAGAATAGCCCCGGGGTGAAACCCGGGGAAAAGCGGCAAGTCTCTGTCCGCGTCCCGGAGGGCCGCCCAAATCCATTTTCATCGCCAAGGGTAGCGCAACCCGCCATGACTGCGGTTGCTCTTTGCGAGCTTTCCAGCCACACAAAAACCGTTCCGGTTAGCCGTTATTCACCAACAATCTCAAACCATTTGTCATCCCGACCGAAGTGGAGGGACCTGCAGTTGCCTTTCGATACTTCCGAATCGCGGTGATGCGACAGCTCTAGATTTCTGCTCGCTCCAAGATTGCAATGAGTCTCTAGTCAGGTCGTCCAGTGTAGTGCTGCACATGATGCACTTCGGCATGGTCCTCAAGCGATTCCAGATGAGTGGTGACCTCTGCAGGTACCTCCAAATCCATCGTTAGTCGCTCTTCCAGCACTGTCGCTTGCCGGTGTGCTTCGCCCACTTCCATGGTGTGGGGAAACAACAAGTGAACCTCGATGATCTGTCGATAGCCTGTCGTGCGGAAACGGACGCCGTGGTAGTGAAGCCCCAGTTCTTTGCAAATGACATCGAGCTGATTGCGAATTTGATGACCGATCTTGGGATCAGAGTAGTCGAGCAATCCCTTCATCGAGTGCCACATCAGGCGGCCACCCGACCACAAGATGTTTGCCGCCACAGTGAAGGCGACCAAGGGATCGAACGGCTTCCATCCGCTTATCATTACAAGTCCCAAGCCTGCAACGACGCCAAAGCTCGTGTAACTGTCCGTCAGAACATGCTTTCCATCCGCCTCCAGAATCAACGAGTGATTCCGTTTCCCCATCCGCAACAGGTACCACCCCAAGAATGCGTTCACTATCCCGGCTGCCAGAATTAAAGCCACCCCGTTTCCAAGGTTGTCCAGGGTGAGGCCATGCCTCCATTTCTGAGTCGTCGTGACGACTATGCTTCCAGCGGCCAGCATGATCATTGCGCCTTCAAAGCCAGCGGAAAAAAAGGTGATTCGCTCGAATCCATAGTGAAACTGCGGAACAGCGGGTCGAGTGCTCAGCCAAAGACTGAATACAGCAAACGCCACGGCGACCACATGCACGACTGACTCAGCCGCATCGGAAAAGATGGCCGAGGATCCCGTAAACAAGTAGGCGGCAACTTTACCGACAAGCATTAGCACGCCAACGACCAGAGACAGCCGCATCGCAAAACGAGCATCCCGATGCTGCTGTTCGATTCTCCCCGATGGAACTTGAACCGGTAAATCCGTCACGCCTTACTTTCCTTTACGAATCTCGCAAGACCTCGAAGCCAGTCTACGCCTGACCAACATTCTGTAGGTCTGCGATTTCCCAAGGTGAGCAGAATCCGAACCAACAGATTTCTCTCGCTTGTCGCTCGTTCTGGTTGGATGGTGGACAACTCGCACGGCGAACCATGCCAGTAGTGACACAAAAAACGTGAAGACCACGCCGACACCCGCTACCCTTCGCCAGCCCCACCTCCCGTCCTTTACCCTAGAAGGTTCGAGGAGCAACACCCATGACCGTCATCCATCAGGAAGATTTCATCCGCACCGTCGCCGGCGCACTGCAATACATCAGCTACTATCACCCCACCGACTACATCACCAGCCTTACGAAAGCCTACGAGCGCGAGCAGTCCCACGCCGCCAAAGATGCCATGGCACAGATCCTCATTAACAGCCGCATGTGCGCGGAAGGCCATCGCCCCATCTGCCAGGACACCGGCATCGTCAACTTCTTCATCAAAGTCGGCATGGATGTCCGCTTCGAAGGCCCCGGCGGCGGCCCGCCCACACTCGACATGCAAGGCATGTGCGACGAAGGCGTCCGCCGCGCCTACCTCGACCCAGACAACAAGCTCCGCGCCTCGCTCCTCGCCGATCCCGCCGGCGCGCGCAAGAACACCCGCGACAATACTCCATCCGTCGTCGTCGTCGAACTCGTCAAAGGCGACAAGGTCGACATCACCGTCGCCGCCAAGGGCGGAGGCTCCGAGGCCAAAAGCAAATTCGTCATGCTCAACCC
>NZ_JBARMD010000104.1:0-5521 GCF_049802275.1 Occallatibacter sp.
TCAACTTGCGAACTGCCCGCAATGGATGATCCTGAGGCACACGCTGCTCCAACGATATATAGCTGAACATACCGTCCTGATCCCGCTCGTCTCCACGCATGTCTGTTAGACGAATGGCTGCCAACCTCCGACGCCAATAGGTACCTATTTCAACAAGTTCCTAGGAAGTCTGCAGTAATTTCAGCAGCTGATTTCTCGACCGAAAGAGAAGTCGCGAAGCGTTTCCTCTTTACAGCCGTGGGCTCGTAATTTCCTAAATCGATCTTGAAGTCTTCATTCAGTATCGAATTGTCTTCTCTCGACAGGGCTTGTGCTTCCTGTCCAATAATTGTCCGCGACTTCGAGTATGTAACAACGGTAGGAATATTCGTAGCGCCGTTTAGTTCAACCATGGGCAGTGCATGAACAATTAGCTCTGATTCAGCCATCATTTTCCCGTCTTGAAATGTGTGACCATTAGACTTCACATCGGTGAGCTTTGCAACGACCACTGACTTAACCGCTCTCGGTCCGCTGTCATTTTGTTACATTTTCGGCAGTGGTTGAAGCCGAATGCAACCGCGTTTTAGGATGACATCAGGAACTGAAAATCTCGCAGTCACCAGATGTTCAAAAAAGACGCTCTCCTTAAGGGACCCTCACGCGTTAAAACGGCGTGGATTCAGCACGAAAATTCTAGTATTCATAATGCGGTACTCTAATGCCTAATGTTTCGAAAACTCCGCGATGCAGAGGAAAAAACACTACCATCTATGTTACTGAAAATAAATATGTTGATGATACATTGGAGATCTAAAGAGGGTAATTAATTCACTGAATCTATGGAGTTTTTTCAAATCTACAACTTTTGGAAACAAGCAAAAGTTGGCCGTTTGGCCAATATTTGCTCGTTTTTGCAGGAGTTGACGGCAGCTCCTTCAGATCCGCATCGGCATGAGCACATACCGCGAGCGATACTCCGCGTCGGGATCTTCGGGGCGCATCTGGCCGGCGCTCTGCGAATCCTTGAACTCCAGCCGCACCTCGCCCTCGTTGCCCAGCGCCTTCAGGAAATCGATGATGTAGGTCGAGTTGAAGCCGACTACGATCGGATCGCCCGAGTATGGAGTGTCTATGGTGTCTTCGCTCTCGCCGCTCTCGGTCGATTGCGAACTGATCTTGAGTTCGTTGCCCTCAAGACGCAGCCTGATCGCCCCGGAGCGCTCATCGGCAAACTGCGCCACACGCTGGATGGCGCTAGAAAGTTCGCTTGAACGCACGACTGCGAACTTGGTGTTGTCGCGCGGCATCACCGCCTCATAGTTGGGGAACTGCCCAGACAACCGCCGCGTGCTCAGAGTGCGATGTCCCACCTTAAAGAACAGTGTGTGCTCGTCGTCGGCGAATTCCACCTTCTCGACGTCGGTGTTCGAAAGTAGACCCTGCAGTTCCTGCAGCGCCTTGCGCGGAATGAGCACGCGTTTTTCGCCGCTGATGCCTTCCATGGCTTCGCCGGGCTTCTCGACAAACGAAAGCCGATGCCCGTCAGTGGCCACCATGGCAATCGATTCCGCCTTCAGCACAAGCAGAGCGCCATTCAAGGTGTAGCGCGATTCTTCATTGGAGATCGCGAAAATTGTGCGAGCAATCAGCGTCTTCAACGCCACCGCTGGAATGCTCGTGACCGAGACAGCTGGGAATTCAGGCACTTGTGGATAGTTTGCGCGGGCCATGCCAACCATCTTGGTGTTGGAGCGGCCGGAGCGAATCTGGACCCAGTGATTTTCGAGCAGCTTGATGGAGATGTCGCCATCAGGAAGCAGCTTGATGTAGTCGTAAAGCTTGCGTGCGGGAATGGTGCATGAACCGGGCTTCTTCACCTTCACTGAGGCGCTGGTCCTGATCGCCTGGTCCAAGTCGGTCGCGGTAATGTTCAGCCGGTCACCCTCGGCCTCGATCAGGAAATTAGACAAGATGGGAATCGTCGTCTTGCGCTCGACCACGCTTTGCGTCGCGGTGAGTTCCTTCACCAGTTCCTGGCGGCTTACGGTAATCTCCATCGTTGCCCCCTGTGCTGCCGGCTTCTCTACTTCGGTTTCCACAATCGGCATAGTTCCCACCCCATCTTGGTTGCCATCGCACCCCGCGACCGGCAAACCAGGCCCCCAATTTACGTCCGCCCGCGCGATCTACGCCCTAAAGCCCGCTTGGCCCAGCCTACACTACCGTCGCTACGGCGCGAAACCGCTGCTGTTTGTTGCCTTTGATTGTATGCATCTTCACAAAAAGGGTGCGTGGAAAACCCGTCAACATCTCTTGGAATCCCAGGGTACTGCGATGTTGACGGAGAGAAAGATAAACTTCCCGATCTGGCGCGGCCTGAATCTACTTTCTCCTTTACTGCTTTAACCGCGCAAGGGTCAGCACCGTAATGTCATCTTCTTGCCCAAATTTCAGCGCGGCCCCCGCAATCGACTCCGCCGTCTGCGCGCTGATCGCCCTCACCCGCTCAAATCCGAACAGTTCACCCATCTTGTCTGTCGCCTCCAGCACCCCATCAGATAGCAGCGTCAACTGGTCACCGGGTTCCAGGTGGAATGAACATTCTTTGTATGTTTCCTCCGGCGAGATCCCCAGCGGCAGATCTGAACTCACCTGTAACTCTTCGCCATTCCGGTACGGCGGCAGATGCCCGGCGTTCGCCAGTGTTACCTCTCCCTGCTCTGTGACCCGCGCGCAGATGCAGGTGATAAATCCGCCGTCCTGCGTCTCGGACTGTTGGCGATTCAGGCGCGTCAGCACCGCTCCTGGTCCCAGTCCTTCCGCGGCTAAAGCGCGCAGCGCACCCAGCGCCAGCGTGCCGGTCATCGCCGCCTTCAACCCTTTGCCGCTCACATCCCCGACCACCACCAACTGTGCGCCGTCACTCTGCGCAAAAACCTGGTAGAAGTCCCCTCCCACTTCCTGCGCGGGAAAATAGGCAGCCTCAATCACATATCCATTCACCTGGGGCAGCTTCGCTGGAACCAGCCGTTGCTGGATCTCCCTGGCCGCCTCCAGTTCCGCGGCACCCCGAGCCTGCTCCCGGCTCACTTTGGTAAACCGAAAGAACATAACTATGCCGATTGCCAGCACAAACAAAAAGTCGCTCAGATCGGAAATCTGCAGTGGAATGGGACCAACCTGGATAGGGTTGGCGAGAAAGTCCGCTTTGCCCCAACCGGTGTCGAGGGACGCGGTCCCGATATCAAACAGCGCTGTGGCCGCAGCCGGAAACAAGCTGGGTAAAATCAGCCACCCTGCCTCGCGGTTTCCTCGGCGGTACCACACCAGCAGCAGCACCGGGAGCATCAGGGCCGCCGGTAATATCAGCGCCGCTTCCAATGAGACATACAGCTGATTTGAAATGGCGCCCGGTACTTGAAGGAATGCAAGAATCGGCATTGGTATTAACGCGATCTCATACGCTCGCCAAAATCGCCCCACACGTCGTCCCGCAAAGCTGAACGTAAACTCAATCTGCATGATCGTGAAAAAGTAGATCAACGGATCAGCAATCAGGGTATTGATGGCAATTGGCACCAGGCCAGAGGTTGCGCAAAATAGCAAGCCATTCGACATTCCAAGGAGAAAAAGATAAAGGCCTAACCACAGGTATTCTTTGCGGGCACGCTGGCTCCTGTGCAGCGCAAATGCCCCGATGCTGGCTAGGATCAGCAGCAGATTAATCGCGATGGAAGGAATGGCTGCGTAAAGCCTCTGGCTCTCCATCGCCAACCGCTCATTGTCGATTGCTCCGGGGGTTCCCACGTCCACCGTCAGGAATAGGGGCAGATGCCATAACGTGTACATCGTCGGTGCATGTGTCCGCAAAGCGACGGTGATGTCGTTATCCTCATCGCGTGGCATGACGATTTCTTCCGTCGGCCGCGTTACACCCCACATCGACTTCAGTTCGGCATCGTCCGCCTTTTCCCCGTTTAGATACACCTCATACGTCCCGGCGCCCCCTGCAATCAAGATGTGTACATGCTCGTGTCCCGGCTCAAGTTTGAAGTGCAGCCGATACCAACGCCACCCCGGTTCAGCCCCACCCAGATCATCCAACTCAACAACCTTCCATCCGTTGTCATTAAATCCCGGTTGCGCCCACGCCAGGTCATCACCATCGTGCTCACGCCAGCCTTCGTTCAGTGTCACTGTACCCGAGTGCCAGCGCGTAGCATCGATCACCTGCCCCAGCGCGGTCGTCGCAATCAGACAAAGCCACGCGAACACCCATCCGATGCGCAATTCCCGACACCGCCGCGTAATCATCAGCACAGTATCAGCCAACCTCCGGTTCCCGCGCGATCTGATCACTGGATTCGAATAGGGAGCCTCAGTCTACCGAACGGTTCCCCTGAGCAGCAATCCGCATTCTGCTGGTTACAAACAGCCCACCGCTCGCGACTGCGACGGTTATAGGTATTTCCTTTGTTTAATTAATAAAAGAACCCGTAGTAACCGTAGTTCACTTCGGAAAAGTGGAAAGCTGGCTCATCTCATTGAGAGTCTTCCGCTTTGCTATCTCCCAGAATTTCCAAAACTCGCCTGTGCATCTCCGGACATTTGGAAAACAGGCTCGGCACAACTCCTACGCGACCCTTGTTTCCCACCATTCCCACAGTCCTCACTGGAAGCCCTGTGAAAACCTTGCCCTTTGTCTGTAATAAGCGTCCCCACCCACATCAATCCAGCACTTCCACGTGACACGTCCTCCACACCTGACGCGTCTTCCATAACCTTCACAGCACCCCAAATTTTGAGTGGAAAAAACGAACAGAATCGGCACAACTGTTGGTTAGGCTGGCCCCGGTTGTGTCATGGAGCTTGGATGCGCATATCCCCGGCACATGCCGGCATGTAGCATCTATTCAAACTGCGATGAGTTTTCAGCGGCACACATTCAACCACAACAGTCTCACCCTGTCCTATCTCGACACTGGATCTTCGCCTGCTTCCATCAGCCGGCCGCCGCTCCTCTGCCTGCACGCTCACCTGATGCAGGGATCGACCTATACAGGGCTGGCTGAAGCGCTCGCGCCCGACTACCGAATCATTGCTCTCGACCAGCGAGGCCATGGCGACTCCAGCCACGCCGCTACCTATACTCGCGAAGACTACCTCGGCGATATCGAAGCTCTTCTCGCACTACTGGACTTGCCGCAGGCCGTTCTCCTTGGTAACTCGCTTGGCGGCGTCAATGCTTACCAGTTTGCCGCACGCCACCCCGATCGCGTTCGCGCCCTTATCATCGAAGACATCGGCGCCGCGGTCACCGACGACATCAGCTTCGTCCTTCCCTGGCAGGGGGTGTTCCCTACGCTTAAAGAACTCGAAGCAAGGATCGACGAACGCTTTGTTCCCTATTTGAGCGACTCCTTCCGCGAATCCCGCAATGGATGGCATCTCGCCTTCGATCCGCAAGATATGGTTCGGTCGCAGCAAAACCTTGTGGGCGACCACTGGTCCGATTGGCTCGCTTCCGACTGCCGTGCGC
>NZ_JBARMD010000105.1:0-30503 GCF_049802275.1 Occallatibacter sp.
AAGCTCGGACTGAACAAGCCCTCGACCAAGCAATCACAGAAGCCCTTCAGGAAATATCTGCTGACAACGCTCAAGTCTGGTTCAGGCTGACCCTCAACTGGGTACAGCTATGATGAAAACGCTCTAGCTTTACCGGCGAGATGCTGCGGCTCGCATTGCTGATGAGAACTCCGTCGCGGTATTGGGCGGCGAGCTGCTCTGCAGGGCCGAGCCTCGCGAGAACAGTCTCCAAACTCACTCCGCTTTCCTCAGCGGAGTCGCGAATGTGCGCGCTGATCTCCCGGATAATCTCGTCGCGCTCACTCAGCGTCATCGGTCCCAGGTGGGTGCGGAGGGAAGCCAGATACGTGTCGATCTGCCTGGTGTCTATTTGAATGGTCTCGATCATCGCTATAACTCCATCTTTTCCGCGGCGCGGATATTTGGCTGATCTTCACCCTGATGATTCAGGACGGGCTCCAGAAGCTGGCTGAGTCCTCCTGCAAAGTTGGCCCACGCTTCGGCCATTTGCCGCAGGCGCGTCCGCCCCGGTTCGGTCAGGGCGTAATACTTGCGCGGATGGCCAGCCTCGGCTTCAACCCAATCGGAAGTGAGCATCCCTTCAGCCTTGAGCCGGTTGAGGATCGGGTAGATGGTCCCCTCGGCCAGCACGAGCCTCGAATGGCTCTCAAGAAACCGAATGATTTCAAGCCCATACAGCCTCCCGTTCCAGAGGCTGGCGAGTGCAGCCATCTCCAGTGCCCCCTTGCGGAGCTGCGCCTTCCATCGATCCGGCGACTCACCTTCAACAGGCTGTGCTCTTAACTTCATCATTGCCATATACCTTGTATAGCAAGGTATAGTGCTATGAGGATCATGTCAAGGGAAATCAGGGGACCGGTCGGGTCAGAATCCAGGCAGAATGCGGAATTCCGACCCGAATTTGTGATACCCACCGAAAGTTACGTCGTTAATCATCGTTTCAAAATAGCTGTAGACGCTGAAGACCTTCCCCCACTCGTGGAGTTCGCGTTCGGAGCGGCCGCGTGAGACCTCTACGCTTCGCTGGGGACAGATGTAGATCTTGCCGCCCAGTTCCACCGGGCCGTACTCGACCATGATTTGCGACCGGATGAGAGGCACATCAGGGTCCCGTTCCTCGTCGAGATCTGCATTGATCACGATCCGCATGATGGCCCCGGTGACGGGATTGACCGCGAATTCGCCATAGGTGTCGGCCTTGTTTTGATAGAGAGTGGTCCCGTTACCCTCCGGAAGGCAGCAATACGTGAGTTCGGGCACGTTACTCGTGCTGGCAACTCTATAGGAGAACACCGCCAGGTCTCCGTCCTTACCGCGCTCCCACCGTTTCCAACTCAGCGTGCTCGGACTGGTAGCGGCGGCCGTCAGCACGTAGGAAAGAATGGGACCAAACGTACCCGTTGTTTCAAGTCCGCGCGCTCGCACCCCGCGGACGACGCGGCCTTTGCCGAGCTTCTTCTTTTTCTCGACCACCTCGTGCCCGTTCCGATAGAGAACTGTAGCGTGCTCCCCGGCAGCAAAGCGGAGAGTCTGGTCCTGCAGCGGAATCCTCCAGCTCTCGTTGTCCCGTCCCGGAGGTTCTTCGAACCGCACTGTGTCCCTCGACGCATAAAAGTCGGGCAGTTTGGCGATGGCATTCTGCAAGTAGTCGAATGTGCGCTCCAAAATGGCGCGCTGCTCTTCCGCCGGAGGCGGCGGCCGATCCACAATATCGTCGGGCGGGGGCGGGAGCGCGATCGACAAATCCGCATCCGCCGTCAGCGCCCGGCGTTCCCGTTCGTTGCGGATCATGCTCAACAGCGCATCGAGGCGGTCGGTGCTCAGCCGTTCGGTGAGTTCGAGATTCGTCAGCTTTCGTATCAGGTCGGCCTGCGAATGCACCAGGTCTTCAAGCTCCGCGACGGTGACCTTTTGTGTTCCCGGCCGGGGGTTGTCGAAATACACAGGCTCGTTGTAGTAGCCCGTGAGAGTGCGAACATTCAGAGCGGGACGATCCACCTGCACAAGGAGGTCGTGGAATTCGTCCACCTGGTAGGTGTGCGGGGGATTGAAGGTGATGTTGTAGAAGCTGCGCACCTGTTCGGCACATTGGTTGATATCTGGATCCAGGTCGCCCGACGAATCCAGCACCAGGCCTCCAGTGTGCGTCGCGATCACCGGCAGGGCCAGTTTGGCCGGTTGCATGTCCTTTTGCGAGCGGGGCGCTTCGAGGTAGTCGTGAAAATTGAAGGCCTGGTTGGGATTTGGCCACGCGTCAACATTGTCCAGCGTGATGCGCGCTTCCCGCAGCCGTGTGGACAATTCCGTTGCCTCGTCGAAACCGTTCTCGCCGCCATTCACTGGCCAACCCGGGCCAATCCACACCACGACTTTGCGGCCGGGGACGTCTCTCTGATCGATGGCAATCGAGCCCAGGGCGCGCAGAGAGAGCGAATTGGGCTGCGAAATGTTCACCCATGCGCGAAGTAAAGTCGGTCCATCATCTCGACCCGTTCTCCACACGGCCAATTGTGATCTCTTCTGTTCCAGTTCTTTGATCAGAAGAGCCCCGTCCTTTACCGGCCTCAACGATGAAAACAGTCCGTCACGCGTGAGGCGATAGAGAAAACACGCGGTCTCCAGATGTCCGTTATTCCGGCCCAGAAAATGAACAATTGCGCTTTCGGTTTGCGTTAGCTGCTGGGGCGAGAGATTGACGGCGTCGAGGACGAAGATCAGCTCGGGCGCTGGTACGGACGCCGCGAGAGAGTTGTGCACGGTGCGAATTTTTGCTGGCCGGCCGTTGTCGAGAAGAGTGAAATCCCAGGGCTCGAGGTCCGAAACCGCCTTCCCTGCTGAATCCGCTACAACCACGTCAATGCTGAAGAGGCCATCCCGCACGATGGGATTGGTGGCGCTCAGGGGTGCCAAGGTCCTCTGCGCAACGGACGAATCACGCAAAGGCACGGTTTGCCCGCCCGCCCCGCAAGTCCCAAGGATTATCAGGCTTGCGAGAAAAGCTGTACGGCGCGGGTTGAGTCGATTCACCACGATTCCACGTGCCCAGGGAGACTCGCGGCGAGTATATCCGGCGCACTTCCGCCGGGGTCGCAGCGAGCCGGAGAAGCGATGCACAGACAAAGCCACGCATGCGACCCCCCGCAACTACTGACGGTTTCCGCCCACTAAGGGTTTCGTCGCAGGCAGATTCAGTAAACGGGGTCGTTCTCACCGCTACGCAACATCGGAAACGATGGCACGCTCAACCCAAATCCTCTGCGCATCCGACCGAACTTAAATTCCCTCGCCCATCGAAACGTATTCGGAGAGCTGGTCGAGTTCCTCGCGATAGGCGGTTCGTTCGGCTTCTTCTGTCGCGAATGGCTCGACGCGGCGGACGTGGGCGCCGAGTTTGTCTTCGAGCTCTTCGACACGCGCGGACAAGGCAATCAGCGCGTCAGACAGGGGGTCCTTTACATCGTGCGGATCGGTGATAAGCACGCGTTGGCCGTTGCGATAAACGATGTGCGCGGGCACTCCAACCACCGTGGAGTTAGGCGGCACGTCAGACAGAACCACCGATCCTGCGCCGACGCGTGAGTTCTGGCCGATGGTGATGTTGCCGAGGACGTTGGCGTTGTTGCCGACGAAGACACCATCGCAGAGGGTCGGATGACGTTTGCCATGGCCCTTGCCGGTTCCACCCAAGGTGACACCCTGATACAACGTGACATCGCTGCCGACAATTGCCGTTTCGCCGATGACGACGCCCGTAGCGTGATCGATAAAGAGCCGTCTGCCCAGAAGCGCGCCAGGGTGAATGTCGACGCCGGTGAAGAAGCGGCCGAACTGCGAAAGAATGCGTGCGGGCAGTCGCAGCTTGAAGTTCCAGAGCTGGTGCGAGACGCGATGAAACCACACCGCCCACAAGCCGGGATAGCACAGCATGACCTCAAGCCAGGAGCGCGCAGCAGGGTCGCGCTCCAGCACTGAGCGAACATCTTCGCGGATGCGGGCAAACATGGGTCGAGCCTTTCTTATGTGAGGAAGGACCGGCGGAATGATATCACTCCGCCGCCCTACCCTCACCCTTACACCGCGACCGCCTCCGGCTGCAGCGCCAATACTTCCTGACGCAGCGAATCGAAGAGAATGCTGGACAGATACCGCTCGCCGAAGTCAGGCAGCACCACCACGATGAGTTTGCCTTTATTCTCAGGGCGTGCTGCAACTTTCAACGCAGCTGCTACAGCCGCGCCCGAGGAGATGCCGACAAACAGACCCTCTTCGAGAGGCAGCCGACGCGCCATGGCCACAGACTCATCATTCGTGACCTGAACGACTTCATCAACCAGCTTGGTGTCGAGTACGCCAGGCACGAATCCAGCGCCGAGTCCCTGAATCTTGTGCGGACCGGGCTTTCCTCCGGAGAGCACCGCGCTGTCAGTCGGCTCGACGGCAATTGCCTTGAAGCCCGGCTTGCGCGGCTTGATGTAGTTGGAGACACCGGTAATCGTGCCGCCGGTGCCAACGCCGCTGACGAGGATATCGACTTCGCCGTCGGTGTCTTCCCAGATCTCAGGGCCGGTAGTGGCGAGGTGAATCGCGGGATTGGCCGGGTTGTCGAATTGCTGAAGGATATACCCCTTCGGCGTTTCGGCGCGAAGCTCTTCAGCCTTGGCGATCGCGCCCTTCATGCCGTTGGGGCCGGGGGTGAGCACCAGTTCTGCTCCAAAGGCCCGCAGCAGCACGCGGCGCTCGGTGCTCATGGTCTCGGGCATGGTGAGGATGAGGCGGTACCCTTTGACGGCGGCGACAAACGCCAGGGCAATGCCGGTGTTGCCGCTTGTGGGCTCGATAAGGACAGTTTCGCCAGGCTTGATCTTGCCGGCCTTCTCGGCGGCATCGATCATTGCAAAGCCGATGCGGTCTTTCACGCTGGCAGCCGGATTCTGGCCCTCAAGCTTGGCAACGACGGTTGCGGGCAGGCCTGCTGCCACGCGGTTCAAACGCACGAGCGGGGTATGACCAATCAATTCAGTTACATTCGCGGCAATACGCGCCATGATCTTCTCCTTTTTCCGAGACAGGGTCCCGGACACGAGTTGGAAAATGCGGGGAATAGCGGTGGAGCTGTCAGGCGGGAAAGATGCGCGCGCTCACGGGCGCACGCCGGGCATCGGAGCTCTCACCAGGACGGTGTTAGCGACATCGACGCATACTGATAGCCTATGCCGAGAGCCCGGAAAATGGCAAGCCGGCTGTGCGCACGCTCATCCAGCAGTCGGGTTGAGACGCCAGATGCTGGCGTTGAGGATCGAAGCAAACGTGACCCAGACGCAGTAGGGCGCCATCAGCCAGGCGGCAACTGGCGATACTTGAGCGAAGGCCAGGGTGGTTGCACCGATGGCGAACCAGAGCACGGCGACTTCAAGAGCTGCAGCGCCAAGGGCGTGTTTGCGAAAGAAGATCCAGCTCCAGGCCAGATTGAGAGCAAGTTGAAAAAGGAAAAGAGAGAGTCCGAGCGCGCGCGCGGAGGATGACGTAGCGTTGACGACGAGCCAGGCGGCGATGGCCATGAGCAGGTAGAGGGTCGTCCACACCGGTGCGAAGATCCAGCTGGGCGGGTTGAAAGAAGGCTTGGCGAGGGCGCGGTACCAGCGCGGGATTTCAGGGCCGGTCCAACGGCCGCCGATAAGACCAACGCCTTCACAAACCGCGATCAATGCCGCTAATTCCAACCAGCGCATTCCAAACTCCTTTGGCGCCACGCAAGATGGCTCACCCGAGTTTGATGTGCCTCGGAAGGGTTGCGGCCGGAGTTTCGGCGTCTGTTTCCAGTCATAAACAAAACACCGGCCGTATTTCGATATTGCTTATCTTCGTTCACTGTTTCGGGCCCGCTCCCAGTGCAGGCTCAAACAGCTCTAGATTCTGGCTCTTCCACACCATCGCGGAGTGTATGCGGTTATACCCACTGGGATGGTCATAGAAAAGAAACTCCTCGACCTGTCCGGGGCGCATTTTTCGATACTCACCAAGATGGATGGCGGCCTGGGCAAAGCCATCGGGCTGGCGAGACGCGTTGAGGCCGAACATGTCGGCTTCTTTCTCTTGCACGCGAACAAATGTGTTGTTGATTGGCGTCAGCACAAACGACAGGATCGAAATCATCAGCACCACCAGCGGCACCACCGCCGGATCGCTTACCGAACTGATCTGCCAGCGTTCGCCCCAGCGGCCCAGGGCCCATTTCAGCCCAAAGAAGAGATAGGCGAACGAAAGAACAATCAGGATCAGGAAAAACATCAGGCTCTTGGGGATGTGATTCATGACGTAGTGGCCCATTTCATGACCCATCACCGCCTGGATCTCTTCGGGCGAACCCCGCTTGATCAGATTGTCGTTGAGGGTAATGCGCATGGTGTTGCCGAATCCGCTGACGTTGGCGCTCATGCGCGTCGTCTGGCGGCTGGCGTCAATCTGCCACACATCGTTGGTGGGGATCCCGTTGGCGTGCGCCATGCGCAGAATCGGCGTAGTGATCCTGGGGTCTTCAAGCTTCTTGGGAGTGTTGAAGATGGGCTGGAGAAACACGGGGCCAATAGCGATGAGGATCGTCATCAGGCCCAGCGTGGCCATGGCGCCCCACACCCACCATGTTTTCGGGAATTTACGCACAATCGCAAACAGGATCACCATCCCGAGGGAAGCGATCACCAGCGATACCAGCAACGACTTGAATTCGTCACCCATCCACGGGCCGAAGGTCTGCGTGGCCATTCCGTACTTATGCTCGCGCACGTAGCTCTCGTAGAACTCGAGGGGAAAGCCGAGCACGGTTGCGACAAGGATGTACTGCACTCCGTAGACGAGCGGTTGCAACCACCGAAAGCGCGTAACGCGAACGGCCAGGTCGCGCATGCGGGCCGACCAGCGAAGATTGAGAAGAATGAGGCAGACAGCCGCGCCGTAGAGAAAGTCCCAGAGAACGAGCCAGTAGCCGCCCTCGAAATAGGCATTGGAGCGCGCCACGGCCGCAGGCGGCATCATGTCCATGTAGGCTTCGGTGGCGGCGTCCGCGTCGAATTGCGGCGAGGGCTGGGCAGCGGCGGGAACCTTGGTGATGTCCACGGTCGGTTGAACGGCGGGCTGGGCCGATGCAGAGAGTGCTCCGACTGCGATCAGTGTCCAGACAAAGATCTTCCTTGAAATTCCTGGCATACGAGACCTTCCTTACTGTGATCCCGGCGCGTGCGAAGCACAGCACGATCAGCTTCCTGTTGGGTACTTCGTCGTTTACGCAGCCGCTTCTGCAATGGTTCCACTTGGGGCCGTTATATCCTTAACGAAGAACACACGGTCGGGGTTAACGCGCGGCCGGATCAGTCAGGACCCTGAAAACATCATGAGCACGCAAAATATCGCCGTACATCTACCCGACGGAAGCATACGCGAAGTACCGGCGGGCACGACACCTTTCGACATTGCCAACTCGATTTCGCCGCGGCTGGCTGCGGCCTCTGTTGTTGCCCGGCTGACACCGGTGACCACCGAGACGAATGCGAAGACCACTGCAGAGGGCGAGTCGGAGGCCGCGATGTATGCGGCGGAGGATGCCTCCGCAACGCGCCTGGTGGATCTGGCGACTCCGCTCAATGCAGACACGAAGCTCGAACTCGTCAAGGAGAACGATCCCGAGGCGCTGAAGGTCGTGCGGCACTCGGCCGCGCACGTGCTGGCGACGGCAGTGCTTGAGTTGTTTCCGGAGACCAAGCTGGGACACGGGCCCGCGACGGATTCAGGCTTCTTCTACGATTTCTATCGCGAAAAGCCCTTCACGCCCGACGACCTTGCGGCTATCGACAAGAAGATGGCTGAGGTGATCGCGCGGGACGAAAAGTTTGTGCGCGAGTACGAACCGCGCGAACAGGCGCTGGCCGAATTCGACAAGGACGGCGACTTCATGAAGACGCACTTCGTGACCAAGTTCACCGAGCCCGGATCTCAGGTCAGCTTTTATCGCAACGGCAAGTTTGTCGATTTCTGCCGCGGGCCGCATGTGCCCTCAACGGGGCGCGTGAAAGCCGTAAAGGTCACGACGCTTGCGGGCGCTTACTGGCTAGGCGACGAAAAAAATCCCCAGTTGCAGCGCATCTATGGAACAGCGTTTTTCTCACAGAAAGATATGGACGCGCACTTTGCGCGGCTTGAGGAAGCAGCAAAGCGCGATCATCGCGTGCTGGGTAAGCAGCTTGATCTGTTCAGCATTCAGGAACTGGCGGGACCGGGTCTTGTCTTCTGGCATCCCAAGGGCGGCATCGTCCGCAAAGTGATGGAAGACTGGATGCGAGATGAGTGCCTGCGGCGAGGGTATTTGATGGTGTACACGCCGCACGTGATGCGCCGCGAGTTGTGGAAGGTCAGCGGACACGAGGGTTACTACTCCGGCAATATGTACACGCCGATGGAGTTGGATGACGCCGAGTACCGGCTGAAGCCGATGAATTGCCCGGGACACATTCTGATCTACAAGAATTCGCCGAAGAGCTATCGCGACCTTCCGCAGCGCTATGCGGAGCTGGGCAACGTGTATCGCTACGAGCGCTCGGGAACCATGCATGGACTGCTGCGCGTGCGCGGCTTTACTCAGGACGATGCGCACATCTTCTGCATGCCCAGCCAGATCGAGAGCGAAGTTGAGGCGTGTATCGATTTTGCCGAGTCGGTGCTGAAGACGTTCGGATTTAACGAATTCAGAGTTGAGCTTTCTACCTGGGATCCGAACGATCGCAAGAGTTATACAGGCACGGATGAGAACTGGAACCTTGCCATCGGCTCGCTTGACAGGGTGCTGAAGGCGAAGGGAATTCCGTTCAAGACGATACCCGGCGAAGCAGCGTTTTACGGGCCCAAGATCGATATCAAGCTTGTGGATGTGCTGGGTCGGCTCTGGCAATTGTCGACGGTGCAATTCGATTTCACGCTGCCCGCGCGGTTCGGGCTGGAGTATGTGGGCGAGGATGGCGAGCGCCATCAACCGGTCATGGTGCATCGTGCGCTGTTCGGGTCAGTGGAGCGATTCTTCGGCGTGCTCATCGAGCATTATGCGGGTGCGTTTCCGCTATGGCTGGCGCCGGTGCAGATCGGTCTCGTGCCGATTAGCGAACGGCACGTGGCCTACGCGGAGAAGGTGGAAGCAGAATTGAAAGCCGCTGGCTTCAGAGTCGAGACCGACGCGCGCAACGAAAAGATGAACGCGAAGATTCGCGATCTTGCCAACCAGAAGATTCCGTACATCCTCGTCTTCGGCGACAAGGAAGAGTCGACGGGATCGGTAAGTGTGCGCACCCGCGGCAAGGGCGACCAGGGATCGATTCCTCTGGCGGATTTCATCGCAAAGGCCAAAGCTCTTGAAGAGAACAAGTCGACGGAGCTGTAGCGCAAATCCGGGGCGAAGTTTCACCTGCCGACGACACATCCAGGTCGCGTAATGAGCCGTCTGGAGTGAGCGGGGCTGTCGCATCCTTACCTAAGCAAAGGTCCTGTTGATGAAGCAGAATTTCGCCGTAATGATCCTCGGTGGTACCGGGCAAGTCGGTGGTGCAGCCGTCGCGGAACTCCTGGCAATTCCAGAATGCCGGGAAGTGGTGATGGTCACCAGAAAGCCTATTGCGCCGCGATCGCGGGTACGCAACGTCGTTTTTGATACCGGCGCTGCGGACTTTGCCGAGCGCACTGCCGCTCTTGCCCGCGAAGCCTTAAGCCAGGGTCCCGTCAGCGCGGTGAGTTGTGTGGGTGTCGGTTCTGGATCGATGCGCTGGAGCGAAGAAGAATTGCAACGACTTGAGGTCGGCGTCGTCGGTGCCTTTGCGCGTGGCTGCCATGTCGCAGGAATCGCCCAGTTTTGCCTGCTTTCTGCGGCGGGAAGCACAGCTCGCAGCCGGTTTCGCTATGTGCGCGTAATGGGCATGAAGGAAGACGTCGTGCGCAGCATCGGATTTGCCCGCCTCGCCATATTTCGCCCCGGCATCATTGTCGGCAACGCGCATACCCCGACCTGGGTCGGCTGGCTGGGAAGCCTCGTGCCCGGGCGGTTTGGCAATATTGATCAGCGAATTCTCGGTCGCTCGATCGCCGCAGAGATCGCTTTGCACAGTCAGGAGACGGGTGAAGTTACCCGCGAAAATGCGGCAATGAAAAAACTCGCCGCCGAGCTCAATCGCGTTTCTTAGTAATTGTTGCGTGGAGCGCATCGGCCGTTTACCGTCCGCTCACAAAAGCCTGCAAAAGCCGAGCACCATCAAGCAAAAGGCCAGGGGCTGTCAATCGCAACGCAAGGCGGTCATGGGGTCCACTGCGGCCGCCCGACGGGCCGGAAGCCAAGCCGAAACCATCGTGACGAGCGCAATTCCAACGCTTGCCGCGATGAAAATGGCTGGATCGAACGGGCTCAATTCATAGAGCTGTGACCGCACCAGCCGCACCGCATACAAAGCCATCGGCAAGCCCAGACCAAGACCGGCGCCTAGCAGGCCCAGCGATTCGCGTAGAACGTGACGAAGGCGTGTTCAGACTCGAATTGGCGGCCGAACGATCGCGTGCACCGAAGTTCGTCTCAGTGAATATTGAACCGCAGGATCTGCCCGAGCGGGAGCTGCCGCTGCCGCCCCAGTCCGACGCATACAACGCCCATCCGGCCCAAACCTCATCGCAGATCTCGCCTCGATCCATTCAGAGCCGGGCGAGACCTGCGATTGCCAATCAAAGACCCAGCCTACTCAACCTTCTCGAATCCGGTATCCATCGTCACCCTGGTTCCAATCACCTTGCCCTGAATGTGAGCAAGCAGGTTGCCCGACTCGTCGTACTGATCGATGCTGAACGTTCCAGAGGTTGCCATCCCTTTTTCATCAAGAGTGAGCCATTGCTGAATGCGGGCCGGGCCGACCAGGTTTTGGCCGGTTGGGTCATACGAGATTCCAAAGTGGTTCAGGCGATAGGTCTTCGCGCCGGTTTTTACCCATTGGCCGAGGCAGACGTCGCCGGTCATGGGAGTACGCAGGCCAGAGACATTGATCTCGGTGCCATCGCTGTGCCACTGAGCGTAACCGGCGTCAATCTCGACACCGTCCGGAATTCCTTCGCTGCCTTCGGAGATCCAATGTTCTTTCCAGGTCCCGACGATCGTGGGTTCGGCCCGACGATCATCGTCGTCATCGTTGAAGCCCGCCAGCAACATGCGGGGCGCACCGAACTGGTGCTGCGAACTGCCATCGAATGACGAGGGACGATACATGCCGCAGCCGGCATGTGCGTACGGAACAACCATCGTGGCGAGTGCCAGGGCGCTTAACACCGGCACAATTCTCAAGCTTGAAGATCTCATTACTTCCTCCTGATGCCGGGGGGATTTGCCGGCTTTGCATTCGATACAACTCAAATCCGAGTGCGGGAACAATGGAGGAAGATGAATTAAGAGGTGAAGAAAGATGAAGACGTAAGTAGCTCAATTCACAAGAGAACCATGCCCGATTATTTTCCTCAATGCTATACTTCAGCCACCTTGGGAGAGAACCGGTGCCCTTTGCCGTCTATCGATTCGGCGACTTCAGCCTTCATTGCGGCAAATTTGAACTCTGCCGCAAAGGCAACCGGCTCAAGCTGGAGCGGAAGCCTCTCGAACTCCTCGTCCTCCTGGTCACTAAACACGGGCAGGTTGTTACCCGGAATGAGATTGCCCAATGCTTATGGGATCGGGAAGTCTTCGTCGATATCGAGCACGGGATCAACACGGCAATACGCAAGATCCGCCAGATTCTAGGCGACAGTTCGGACCTGCCAATCTATGTGCAGACAGTCTCCGGCTCTGGCTACCGGTTCATCGCGACCGTTACGGCTGTTGAGCCAGACGTCATCGAGCCGACACAATCTCCTGATGTTCCAATCGAGCTTCCCCCTGCTCCGCCGGAGATCTCTTCTGCGCCCTCCATCCCCTCGGCTGTTAAACCCCGGCGCAGTTTTTGGCTGGTCACCGCGCTGGGCGCATCCGTTCTCGTTGCCATCTTCACACTCACCCTCGGCCCCCATCCCCTGGCTGCCCATTTCCTCCATCGCGACAGTCGCGCCGCGATCGGCTCGATTGCGGTGCTTCCTCTTCAGAACCTCTCCGGCGACCCGGGCCAGGAGTACTTTGCCGACGGCATGACCGACGAGCTCATCACCGAGCTCGCCCGCATCCCCAATCTTCGCGTGGTCTCACGCACTTCTGTCATGGCCAATAAGGGTTCCCGCCTCCCACTCCCCGAAATCGCTCGTCAGCTTGGCGTAGACGCCATTGTTGAGGGCTCCATCGTCCGCTCTGGCGATCGAATCCGCATCACCGCCCAGCTCATCGACGCTCGCACCGATCGCCACCTGTGGGCCCAATCCTTCGAGGGCCCCGCCTCCGATGTCCTCTCCCTCCAGGACGACGTTGCCCAGCAAATCGCAACCCAGGCCCGCCTGGTTCTCGCCCCGCCCTCGCCGCGCCCGCCCGTCAACCCCGCGGCGCACGACGCCTACCTCCGTGGCCGTTATTTCTTCAACAAGCAGGACTTCCGTCACAGCCTCGAATCCTTCCAGCAGGCCGTTGCGCTCGACCCCGGCTACGCCTCCGCTTACGCCGGCTACGCCTCCGCGCTCGATGCCGCCACGACCTACAGCATGGGCGCGCCCGAACAGCTCATGCCCAAAGCCATCGCCGCTGCCCAGCGCGCCATCCAGCTCGACCCCCAGAACGGCGAAGCCTACACAGAGCTCGGCAGCGTTCAAACCATCTACGAGTGGGACTGGACTGCAGCCGAGCAGAACCTCATCCACGGCCTCTCCCTCAATCCTAACGACTCTATTGCAGAGTTCAAGTATGCCGTCTACCTCGACGCTGTAGGCCGGCCGGAGGATGCCGTCACTCACATGCGGCGCGCACTTCAGCTCGATCCGCTATCCTTCCTCGTCACCCGCCGCCTGGGCGCTGCTCTTTACTATGACCGCCAATACGATGCCGCACTTGTCCAACTCGAGCGCTCCGCCGAGATGGAGCAAGGCTCCGGCTCCGTCGATCATTACGTTGGTCTCGTCTACGAGCAAAAGGGCGACCACGACGAGGCCGTGCGGCACAATCTTATTGCAGTGCATGAGGACCAGCCGCAACTCGACGACGCCGGTCTCCTTGCCGTATATCGGCAGCGCGGATGGGAGGCCTATTGGCGCGCTCGCACCCGGGTTCTTACCGCTTCGCCCCGTCCCTGCACGTCTTACGAGATCGGCGTCAATGATCTTCGCGTCAATGATCTCGACCATGCCTTCGAACCGTTCCAACACGCAATCGACAATCACTGCTTCAGCATGGCATTCATCCGCGTGGATCCGCTCTTCGACTCAGTCCGCCACGACTCCCGCTACGCCGCTCTCCTGGCACGCATGCATCAATAGACGATCGGCGTCCTTGGAGATTGTCGGCAGGTGGCCGCTCATTGGTTCCACCGCCGGCCTCAGCGATTCCAAAGGATGGAAGTTTGTGCCCCATTCATCGCGCACATGTCAAGTCCTTCAAGGGGTGCACCTTCTTGTATCTGCTTCCGCGCATTCGACTTCCATCTCTCCGCAAGTTTGCATGTAATTTGCCCGCGTCGGCGCACAATTGAATGGACGCGATAAGGAGTTCTCATGCCCACGCGAAATGTCACGCTCGCCATCTCTCAGCAAGCGCATCTCAAAGCCCGGCTTTGGGCTGCTCAAAACGACGTGTCGCTCTCCGCGGTCATCTCCGCACTCATCGAAGGACTGCCTGACAATCCGAATGCGGCACGCGCCGCGGAGCGTCTTCATCAGCAACGGGCAAATTCGTACACCCCCTCCCCCTCCCCCTCCCCCCTGTGAAACTGTGAAGCCCATGAACACCGCACCGTAAACCGAATGGCGTCATCAAATCTCACGCTGAGATCCCACAGTTTCACAGATCCTGTGAAGCTGCGATAACTCGAACGCAGGCATCAATGCTTCCTTCAGAGCTCAATCATGAGGGCGATACAGCTCAACTGAGGCTGGTCCAGTCGAGAACGACCTTGCCGGTTTCGCCGGACATCATGGCCGCGAAACCGTTTTCGAAGTCGCTGTACGCATAGCGGTGCGTAATGACCGGCGAGATATCCATACCTGAGTCGAGCATCACCGACATCTTGTACCAGGTCTCGTACATTTCGCGGCCGTAGATTCCCTTGATCGTGATCATGTTGAAGATCACAGGACGCCAGTCCATGGGAATGCTCCGGGACGGAATTCCGAGTGCAGCGATTTTTCCGCCGTGGCTCATATTGGCGATCATGTCGCTGAGAGCCTGCGGGTTGCCCGACATCTCGAGCCCAACATCGAATCCTTCGGTCATCTTGAGCTGCTTTTGCACTTCACTGAGCGAAGTTTCGGTAGGGTTGACGGCAAGTGTGGCTCCCATCTTGCGCGCCAGGTCGAGACGGAAGGGATTGAGATCGGTAATGACGACATGTCTTGCTCCGGCGTGACGCACGACTGGAATGGCCATGATCCCGATGGGGCCCGCGCCGGTGATAAGCACGTCTTCGCCCAGCACCGGAAAGGACAGGGCGGTGTGAACGGCATTGCCAAAGGGATCGAAGATGGCGGCGACTTCAAGATTGACGCCTGGATGATGCCGCCAGATGTTGGTCATCGGCAACGCAATGAGTTCTGCAAAGGCGCCGGGGCGATTGACGCCGACTCCCTTGGTGGAAACGCAAAGATGACGCCGACCGGCGAGGCAGTTGCGGCAGCGGCCGCAGACGACGTGCCCTTCGCCGCTGACGATGTCGCCGGGAAAAAAGTCGTTGACGTTCGACCCGACGGCAACGATTTTCCCGACGAATTCGTGGCCGATGGCCATGGGAACGGGAATGGTCTTCTGCGCCCATTCATCCCAGTTGTAGATGTGGACGTCAGTTCCGCAGATGCCGGTGTAGAGGACGCGGATGAGGGCATCGTTGATACCCATCGCAGGTTCAGGGATGTCTTCCAACCACAGTCCGCGCTCTGACCGCGCTTTGACCAACGCCTTCATTCAGGACCTCCTGTTCGCAAGCAGTCCGTTGAAAGTGTAAAGGTTCCGGGTGGGTCGGCGACTAGGCGTTGATCGCCATGCCCTCCACCGCGGCATACGCATCGAGCATGGCCTCGCTGATCGTAGGGTGGGCGTGGATGGTGAACATCAGCTCGTCGATGGTGCCTTCGAGTTCCATGACTGCCACGGCTTCAGCGATGAGCTCCGTTGCCTGCGGACCGATGATGTGCACGCCGAGGATTTCACCGTACTTCGCGTCGGCAACGATCTTGATGAAGCCATCGTGGCTACCGACGATGGTGGCTTTGGAATTTCCCGCAAACGGAAATTTGCCGACTTTGATTTCGATGCCCTTTTCTTTGGCCTGCGCTTCGGTCAATCCTACTGAGCCGATCTGCGGATCGGAGTAGGTGCAGGCAGGAACGCGATCGCGACGGACAGAACGATATTTGCGGCCGGCAATTTTTGTGACGGCGACGATGCCGCTCATGGAGCCGGAATGCGCCAACTGCGGCAGGCCGGCTACGATGTCGCCGATGGCGTAGATGCCGGGCTCGGCGGTCTCCTGCGCCTCGCCCACTTTGACGAAGCCGCGGTCCAGTTCGATTTTTGTCTTGTCGATGCCGACGTCGGCGATACGCCCCGCCCGGCCTACGGCGACGAGAACTTTCTCGGCTTCCTTTTCGACAGGTTTGCCGTTAGCACCGGTCCAGGTGACTTTGACGCCGGTTTCGGTCCTTTCGATTTTTTCGACCTTGGCGCCAGTGTTGATGTCGATGCCGCGTTTTTTGAAGACGCGCGTGAGTTCTTTGGAAATCTCTTCATCTTCGGGAGGCATGATGCGCGGCAGGAACTCGACCAGCGTCACCTCGGTGCCGAAGCTGCGAAAGATGGAGCTGAACTCGACGCCCACAGCGCCGGCGCCGATGACGATGAGCGATTTCGGCACTTGAGGAATGGCGAGCATTTCGATGTTGGTGAGGATGCGGTCGTCTGGCTTGAGGCCGAAGATCATCTTGGCATCGGAGCCGGTGGCGAGGATGATGTTTTTGGTTTTGACTTCGCTCTTTGCGCCGTCGGCAGCGGTGAGATCGATGGTGTGGATGCCGTCTTTGGCTGCGCCGGTGAGGCGTCCGTAGCCGGAGATCACGGTGACCTTGTTCTTCTTCATCAGGAAGCCAAGACCCTTGGTGTGCTTGTCAACGATCGCGGTCTTACGCTTCTGCACGGCATCCCAGTTGAGTGTGCGGCCGTCGACGTTGTCGATACCGTAGTCGGCGGCGTGCTTGAGGTGGTCCCACAACTCGGCATTAAAGAGCAGCGCCTTGGTAGGAATGCATCCCACATGCAGGCAGGTGCCGCCAAGAACATTGGTGGATTCGATAATCGCGACCTTAAGGCCGAGTTGTCCCGCGCGGATTGCCGCGGTGTATCCAGCCGGGCCGCTGCCGATAATTGCTACGTCATAGATCGTGTCTGCCACAGCTGCTCCGTTCCTGCGCTCTGTTGCGGCCGAAATGCCGCGTGCCACAGTTCAGTTTAATGCCTGCTTTTGATTGGATGGTGGATGAAGCTTATAGATTCGCTTGCACCAGATCGGAGGCGACGCGCTGTGTTTCGGGATCATTACCGAATGCTTCGATCCAGTGGACGCCGGGTTCGCGGCGGAACCATGTGAGCTGACGCTTGGCGTAGTTGCGATGGCCTTGCTGGGCTTCGGCGATTGCAGTTTCTTCACTGACTCCCTTAAGAAGAACCGACAGCGCCTGACGATAGCCGAGGGAGTCCAGCGCCTTGATGGGCCCGTAGCCGGCAAGAAGCGCGCGCGTTTCCTGAATCAATCCCTGGTTGAACATCTCGGCACAGCGCTGATTCAGCCTGTCATACAACTCTTGACGCGGCGGGTTGAGGCCGATGCGCAGGAGGCGGAAGCCGATGAGTGGATCGCGCCCCAGCACGCGCGACATGGGTTGCCGCGTAGTGAGGCAGACCTCGATGGCGCGGATGAGTTTGGCTGTGTCGTTCGCGTGGATGCGCTGAGCCGATGCCGAATCGAGACGGATGAGGAGACGATGGAGCCATGCGCTTCCATGGCGCTCGGCGCTGCGGCGCAGGCGGTGGCGCAGATCTTCCTGGCGTGCGGGGCCAGTGAAGAGGCCATCTGTGAGGGCGCGAAGGTAGAGGCCGGTGCCGCCGGTGACGATGGGAAGCTTATTGTGATCGGCGATATCGCGAAGGACGGCGCGGGCTTGACGGCTGTAGTCTCCGGCAGTGAAAGGCTCGCTGGGGTCGGCGACGTCGATGAGGTGATGCGGGATGCGTGCGCGCTCTTCGGGCGTGGGTTTGGCGGTGCCAAGGTCCATGCCGCGATAAACGGCAACGGAATCGCAGCTGGCTATTTCACCATTGAAACGTTCAGCCAGGGCGAGCGAGAGCGCCGTTTTGCCGCTACCGGTGGGGCCGAGGATCAGGACCGCGAGAGGGTCTCTCTTATTCAATCTGGGTGATCCTGTAGCTATGCTGCCCATTTTCACCCGTCACTTCTTCGAATACCCCAGATCGAAAATGAACGGGGTGAGGAGAATGCGAGCAGTACCGACAAAGCGATGATAACGAGAGCTGTGCTGGGTTGCTCGAGCCTTCCTCGCCGGAAGTATACCGCGACACGCGGCGCAGCTGAGGGATGCCTCGCGTGTCGAGTTAATTCTGTTCTACTTCAATGTAGTTTTCCAGGTGATTCCGAACCAGGCGATAGCACTCACATGCCGTGCTTTCGAGCCCGGGGCGATCGGAGATTACGACTTTACCGCGGCTGTACTTTATAAGACCTTCGCGTTGCAGGCCCTCAGCTGCAAGACTGACTGAGGTGCGTCGGGTTCCCAGCATATCAGCCAGATATTCCTGGGTGAGGTTCAGGGTAGAGGACTCGGAACGATCGGCGCAAAGGAGCAGCCAGCGCGCGAGGCGCTGGTGTACGTCGTGATGCGAATTGCATCCGACGGACTGGCAGGTTTGTACAAGCTGTGCCTGGACATACCGCAAAACAAGATCATGGAACCGGCCATATTGCAGGTACTCATTTCTGGCTGAATCGAAAGGACACTTATACCCATAGCCGGACATCTGCATGTAAACCTTGTTCAGACTCCGCAGCGTTCCGATGAGCGCCGACGCACCCATGACAGACTCGGCGCCGAACATTCCCACTTCGACCTGAAATCCATCGCGAAAGGTGTTGGTCATCGAACCCACTCCATCCTCGATGAAATAGAGGTGGCGGATGGGCTCGCCAGGGTTCTCAATCTCGGTGCCACTGGGCAAGTTCACTCGACGGAGATTCAGCCGTTCAATGACCTCGGGTTCGAGGAGACGCAAGATCCGGTTTTTGAAGCGGCTTGGTTCCATCAGATCGCACCTCAGCTGAAGGATACGCCTTTAGCTACTTGCCGGAAACATGGTCAGCCTGTGCCCTGGTCTACGTGCGCGCGGCACTCATGGGCGCCACCAGCCGGAAGGGAAGATCCATTTTGGGTCAGTGTGGAAGAGCCACCAGATCAGGATCGCGGCGGCGATGAGGAGGAGGCCGAAGGTCTGGTTACGGCGGAAGGCTCGACGCTGCTCGTCGCGCCGCTGGTCTTCGGCCAACTGCTCCAGGTAAGGCTTGATGCGGCGTTCGACCATGCGTGAGCTCTCTTCGGCTGCTGCAATAGACGCGCCGATTCACCACGCATAAGTATAGGGGCTCATCGCCGTGAATTTTAGGATGATGTGGCCCTCGGTTGCACGAGGCGATCAAGCAGTCGCGTTCGCAAATCATCGTCGATGAAGGCGGCGCCGAGGGCTTCGCGATTGCAGGCGGTGAGTTGTTCGCCGGTCCAGGCGAAGTGCTCGCACAGGCGGGCGTACTCCTGCTCCAGGGTCACGTTCGTGATGGTGCGGGCGTCAGTATTAATGCCGAGCGAGACGCCGGCACGATAAAGCTGATCGACGCAGTGTTCGGCGTAGGTGGGAGCGGTGCAGGTTTGCACGTTGCTGCTGGGGCAGACTTCGAGGTGAATGCGGCTGTCTCGGAGATGGCGGATAAGAGTGGGATCTTCGATGCTTCGGACGCCGTGGCCCATGCGGGTGGGCTGGAAGAACTCGAGCGTTTCCCAAACGCTGTCGGGGCCGCGCGCTTCGCCTGCATGCGCGGTGCGATGCAGGCCGTGTTCGATGGCGTAGCGGTAAGCGGGGATGTGCGGGGCGATTGGGAAGCCTGCTTCGTCGCCGGCGATATCGAGGGCTGCGACGCGGGTGCCCGCGAACTGATGGACGAGGTGCGCGGTCTGCAGGCTCTGTTCGGCGTTGAAGTGGCGCAAGGTGCAGAGAATGAGGCGGGCCTCGATGCCGGTGGCGCGGATGCACTGCTCAACGGCGCGATCGACGGCTTCGACGATGACTTCCGGGTTTAGTCCCTGATGAGTGTGAAGGAGCGGGGCGAAGCGGAGTTCAGCGTATATCACGTTATCGGCAGCAAGTTGTTCAAAGACGTCTTCGGTTACGATGCGCAGCGCGTCTTCAGTTTGCATGAGCTGGAAGCCGCGAGGAGCGCGGGTGAGGAAGTCGGCGAGACTGGCGCATTGCGGAGGAGCGATGAATTCGGCGTCGTATTGCGAGCGGTTGATTTCGGGCGCGAGACGAGAGACGGCGGCGTAGCTCAAGGAGCAGTCGAGATGGAGGTGGAGTTCGACTTTGTGCAAGAAGGGCATTATTTGAAGCGGTCCACTTGCGATTTAAACCGAGTTTGCGGAATTCAGCAATGCGCAAGATAAGGCCCTCGCTCTGGTTTGGCAATGCGGCCCGTTTGACTTCCTACGGCTCGATTGCTGACCATGGATTTTCCGGCTATGAGACGTGAAGAGGAAGGTTTGAAGTCATGAAGGTTTTGATCCTTGGTTCGGGCGGACGCGAACATGCACTTGCATGGGCCGTAAGCCGCAGCCAGCGCGTTACTGAAGTTGTGTGCGCGCCGGGCAACGGCGGCATTGCACAGGTGGCCCGCTGCGTTCCTGTGGACCTGAAACATGTGGGCGCGATGGTGCGGCTGGCGGAAGTGGAGCAGCCAAGCCTGACCATTGTGGGGCCGGAACTGCCGCTTTCGCTAGGGGTGGTAGATGCGTTTCGCGAGCGCGGGTACCGGATCTTCGGGCCCACACGGGATGCGGCTCGCCTGGAGTCGAGCAAGGCCTTCGCCAAGCAATTCATGAAACGGCACCAGATTCCCACGGCCAACTACGCAGTCTGCACTACAGGCAAGGAAGTGGAAGAGTCGATCAAGCACTTCCATCCGCCGGTGGTGGTGAAAGCGGATGGACTGGCTGCGGGCAAGGGCGTGATCATCTGCCCGACGCGCCAGTTTGCCATCGACGCGGCGCACGGGCTCTTCAGCGGAGAACTGCTGGGCTTGGCCGAGAAGCAGGTGGTGATCGAGGAGTTTCTCGAGGGCGAGGAGATAAGTTTCCTGTGCCTGAGCGACGGTGAGCACGTTGTACCGCTGGTGCCGGCGCAGGACCACAAGCGCATCGGGGAAGGCGACACGGGACCAAACACCGGTGGCATGGGTGTCTACTCTACCAGCGACATGCTCGAGCCCTCGATGACTGAGTGGATTTTGCACCACATTGCGGAGCCCACGGTGCGCGGAATGGCTGAGGAGGGAATGCCATTTGTCGGCGTGGTCTATTGCGGGCTGATGATGACGGCACGCGGGCCGCTGGTGCTCGAATACAACGCGCGATTTGGCGACCCGGAGACGCAGGCTATCCTGGTGCGTCTTGAGTCTGACCTGGTGGACGCACTGGAGGCTTGCATTGATGGCCGCCTTTCCGAGACGGAGATGCGCTGGAACTCTGGCGCGGCGGCGTGCGTGGTGGCAAGTTCTTCAGGATACCCGGGCAGCTACAAGACGGGGCTGCCGGTCAGCGGCCTCAGCAACGCGGCAAAAACGCCGGGCGCGGAGATATTCCACTCGGGCACTGCTCGTGTCGGGAATCAACTGGTGACGAGCGGAGGCCGGGTACTGGGCGTCACGGCGAGCGGAGACTCACTGAACGAAGCCCTGGCTCGGGCTTATGAAGCGCTGGCGCAGATTCATTTTGAAGGCATGTACTATCGCCATGACATCGGACACAGGGCACTGAAGCAACCGCGCCGCTAGATGCGCGAGCAACCCCGCTGGTCCAACGTCGCGCTGGACGGCCGTCAGTTGGACGGTGTAATAGGCGACGCGGGGGGAGCAGGGGGAGCAACTGATGGGGCTTTGACCTGCTTCTGAAAGCAGGCGCGGCAAAGAACAGGCCGCCCCTGGGTAGGCTTGAAGGGCACCGTAGTTTCCAGACCACAGGCCGAGCAGGTGGTTCGGGTCTCAGAGCGAACACGACCGCCACTGGCACGCTTTGCCTTGCACTGCTTGCAGTGCTTGGGGTCGTTCTTGAACTGTTTGTCGTGGAAGAAAAGCTGCTCACCCGCGGTGAATACGAATTCGGCGCCGCAGTCATTGCACTTCAGAACTCTATCGACAAATTCCATGGCCGGCTTCCCCAAAGCAGGGACCACGGTTGAAATCGGCCATGAACTTGAGAGCTTGCCGTCCCGTTTCCCTGTCTTTGAACGTCCTTCAACAACAAGGGCCCGGGCCGCCACAAACGGAGCGGCTGCATTACAGCGTCTCCGCAGTGAGGGAGACTCAATTATTTCGCGCCTTTTTACAACTCAGCTTCAGCGCAAGTTGTAATCAAAAATCACGACATGCCGCTCATTTTCTTTCTATATGGCTGTCGTCGCTGGGGGAGCAAGTATAGCCTGAACGGCACATCGCGATTTGTCTGTTACGTAACCTAGTCTTGCTCTTTACGAGCTTTTTTGCGATTCCGCTTGCGTGCCAATGCTGCTTTCACGCGGCGCTTTTCACCAGGTTTCAGATAGTAGGAATGACGTTTTACTTCCTTGATGATGTCTTCCTGCTGTACCTTCCGCTTAAACCGGCGCAGCGCGTTCTCAAGCGGCTCGCCTTCTTGTAAGCGAACCTCTGCCAAAGGATCCCACCTCCAAACCTGCCAAAGGGCCACATACATGATACTGGAAGTGCCTGTTCTGAGCCAATTTAAGGAGAATTTCCACTTTGCGGGCTCGATGCTTTCACGTACGGAGTCCCTGGCTCCCCAACACCTTTCGTATCAATCAAAATTCAACACCTTCTGTTTAGCAAATCCAGGGATTCATACCGGTTCGCTTACACTGGTCTCCTGAGGTTTTCAACGACCGATGATCCGCCGCTACCAGGGGCACCTTCCGTCCATTCCCGCAAGTTGCTACATCGATGTATCCGCGCAAGTAATTGGGGACGTCGAACTTGGAGAACACTCGTCGGTCTGGATGAACGCTGTTCTGCGCGGCGACGTCAATTCGATTCGCGTGGGCTCAAACTCGAACGTGCAGGACTGCGCGGTGCTGCACGGACAGCGGCATCTATACTCCGTGACGATAGGCGACTGGGTAACGATTGGCCACAACGCCACGGTGCATGGATGCGTGGTGGAGGATGCAGTGCTGATCGGAATGGGCGTGACTATTTTGAATGACTGCCGGATCGGGGAGGGTTCGATCATTGCGGCCGGCGCAGTGCTGCCGGAGCACACGCTGGTTCCACCGAGAACGTTGTGGGCAGGCGTGCCGGGCAAACAGCGGCGCGAACTCGGCGAGCAGGATCGAAAGCTGATTCTGGAGTACGCCCAGAATTATCTCGACTACACAAAGATCTACCTCGCAGAAGCGGATAAGTAAATGCAGAATGACCTTTCGTTCATCTGAATTAAAGATGTAGATCGATTAGCATCGAAGAAGCCAGTGAATATCTCCAGCAAGATCTTTCCGCGTTACGCTCGATGTGCAGGTCTCCTGCTAATTGCAGCCGCTTTGTGTGTCGGCGTCGATGCGCAGACGTGGCCGCCTGCGACCTCGGTGCCTAACGCGCCGCAACCGCAGGAACCGGTGACGCTGGGCGCGACACCTCTGAATCTTTTGAAGGATCAGGGAGCGATCTGGTCGAGCCCAATCCGCATCCGTGAAAAGGAACTGCGCTACCTTGTCCCCCTTGGCCTGGCAGTAACCGTCGCTATCGCTACCGATCACCAGGCGATGACAGAAGTAGTCTCGCAGAATCCCAGCTTCAATGACGCGAACACCAAAGCCTCAAACGTTCTGGTTGCTCCCCTCATCGCGGCGCCAGGAGTGCTGTTCCTAGCCGGACAATTCAAGGCTAACGAGCATGCGCGGGAAACCGGTATTCTGGGCGGCGAAGCCATGATCGACAGCCTGGTTGTCGAACAGGGGATGAAACTGATTTTCTTGCGCGAGCGGCCGACCGTCGATGACGCCAAGGGTAAGTTCTTTCAGACCAACGTCGGTTGGGACTCGTCGTTTCCTTCTTCTCACAGCATGATTGCATGGTCGAGCGCGGCTGTGCTCGCGGATGAGTATCCCTCGCGGCTGAACCAGATTTGCCTCTATACTCTCGCGACGGGTGTGAGCCTGACACGTGTGCTCGGCCAGGACCACTTTCCCTCGGATGTGCTTGTGGGCAGCGCCTTTGGCTGGATGATCGGCCATTATGTGTACAAGAAGCACCACCGCTGGCACAGACCTGATTCGCAATAAGGACATCTAAGTTTCTCGCGGCGAGAGCCTGGCAATGTCCCTATTCGTCACCTTCTCCTTGACAATCTACATATCGCCTTTTATAGGTAGATTGTCTAGGAGAGGACGATGGCCCCACTCGAAAAGGCGGACCTGCTTCAGGGCACGCTCGACCTGCTCATTCTAAAGGTCGTAGCTCTTGGTCCCGTACACGGCTACGGCATCTCGCAACGCATTCGGCAAATTTCAGACGAAGTTCTGCAGGTGCAGCAGGGATCGCTGTATCCGGCCCTGCACCGACTGGAGAAGCGCGACTGGCTTGAAGCGGACTGGGGCGAGTCAGACAACGGCAGGCAGGCAAAGTTCTATCGGCTTTCAGCGAAGGGCCGGAAACAACTGGCCGCCGAAGAGGATACCTGGAACCGGCTATCGCGGGCGGTTGCCCTGATTCTGGAGACGGCGCGGTAAACGTGCCCAGGAGGCAAGGATGATTTGGAGACGCCGCTCTCGTAGACCAGTTCCTGAGAATGCCGTTGAGCAGGAAATCAGCTTTCACATTGCGGAGTTGACGGAGGCTTACGTGAGGCTGGGCTTGCCGCCGGATGAAGCACGGCGTCGCGCCATCCTCGAATTTGGAGGGCGGGAACAGGTTAAGCAGCAGGTGCGGGAGGTGCATCTCTCCGCTTTGCTTGAAAGCGTGTTGTTCAATCTGAAGTCGGCTGTACGTTTCTTGCGGAAATCTCTTTCATTTTCCGTTGTCGTCATCGTCACACTGGGTCTCGGAATCGGCGCTAACAGTGCGGTCTTCTCAGCAATCGATGCAATCATTCTTCGAGCACTTCCGTTCCCGAGTAGCAACCAGCTGGTTGCGCTTTATCAGCACGACTACAAGGGGCGCGACGCCAACACATTCGTCGCTCCTGCGCGGCTGGAAGACTGGAACCGGCTGAACTCGACGTTTCAGGCAATCAGCGGGTACTACTTTGACAATCTTTCCGAGACCTCCGGTTCGCTGCCGGAGAAGGTCACCGAATGCCTGGTAGCACCGCGCTTTCTGGAGGTGATGAGAGTTGCGCCCGCACTGGGTCGCGGGTTCGCCCCGAACGAAGAGCACTGGGGAGGGGCGAGCGCTGTGCTCATCAGTTACGGGTACTGGCAGCGGCGGTTCCATGGGGATCCTGCGGCGCTGGGGCAGCAGGTTCATGTAAGCGGCTACACCTCGACGATCATCGGGGTGATGCCAGAGTCTTTCCAATTTCCGAATGCAGACGTGGATATGTGGACGCCGAGCGCGCCGGATGCGCCGTTTGCGCGGCGACGGGATGAGACGTGGTTCACGGTGATCGGGCTGATGAAACCTGGTGTAACGGTCGAACAAGCCGCAGCTGATCTCGCCACCGTGCAGAGCCAGCTCGGCAAACAGTTTCCGAAGCCCGATGCGGAACTTACGGTCCAAACGGTGGCACTGAAAGAAGTGATCGTCGGGAGCACGCGGAGTTCGCTGTGGCTGCTTTACGGATCGGTTTCGCTGCTGTTGTTGATTGCCTGCTCGAATATTGCAGCCCTATTGCTGGCCCGCACAACCGAACGCGAGCACGAGGTTTCGATTCGCTTCTCGCTCGGTGCATCAAGGCTTGCAATTGTCGGTCAGCTCCTGTCGGAGGTATTTACGCTTGCCCTGCTTGGATCGCTCGCCGGGCTGCTGATCGCCGCAGCCTCCGCACGTGGTTTCCATCTGCTGGCGAAGACTTTGCCCCGCGCCGAAGAAATCGCGCTCAACTGGCAGATCGTGGCCTACACGCTGGTGGCCGCGGTCGCGACGACTTTACTGTGCGGGCTTTTCCCGGCCCTGCGCGGAACGAGACGATCCCTGGCGAACTCGCTGGCTGCTGGAAGCCGAACCCAGGTGTCGACGCGTGGCAGCCTTCAATGGATGCTCGTGGGAATGCAGATCGCACTCACGGTGAACCTGCTGATTGGTGCTGGGCTGCTGTTGCGCAGTTTTCAGCAACTTGCGCGGGTGGATCCGGGATTTGAGCCTGGCCATGTGCTGACGTTCCAGGTGAGTGGGTCGTGGGGCGAAACCAGCGAGATGAAGAATGTGATCCGGCGCATCGATCGTACGCTCGAGAGCCTGCGCACATTGCCCGGCGTGGAGGCCGCATCGACGGCGGCGATGCTTCCCGGCGTTCCGTCGCAGTACCAGACTGAGTTCAAGATCGACGGCAAGCTGGAAACGGGTCATCCGATCCTCGCAGACAGCCGGTACGTTTCAGCGGGCTACTTCGACACCATGCGGATTCCGCTACTGGTTGGTGAAAGCTGCAGGCAGGCCTCGAGCACCAGCGACGTGATGGTCAATCGCGCATTCGCGGACAAGTACATGGGGGACACTCTGGCTCTGGGGCACCAGGTCTCGGGAGCCGTCTACAACGACTTCCTACCCGAGGGCATAATTCGCGGCATCGTGGGTGACGCTCGCGAAGAGGGGTTGAACACGCAACCGGTGCCTACGGTGTACTCCTGCTTCAGCGCGCCGGATCCGTTTCCCAATTACCTCGTTCGCACGCATGGCGACCCGATGGCGATGGCGGAGACGATTCGACGGCGAATTCACGAGATAGAGCCATCCCGCTCCGTATATGCTTTTGCGCCACTGCAGGAGCATCTGGATGAAGCGTCATCGGAGAATCGGCTGCGCACCGTGCTGCTGACTCTCTTTGCCGCTATCGCAATTCTGCTGGCATGTATTGGACTGTACGGCACGTTGAGCTACCTGGGACGGCTGCGACGGCGTGAGGTGGGGGTCCGGTTGGCACTGGGTGCGATGCGCAACCAGATTGTTGCACGATTTCTGATGCAGGGTCTGCGCGTGGCAGTGATTGGATGTGCCGCAGGCCTTGCGCTCGGCCTGGGACTTTCGCACTTTATCGGCTCGATGCTGTACGGCGTGTCTGCGCTTGACCCGGCAACGTATGTCGGCGTGATTTTGCTGATATTGCTGGTTGCCGGCTGCGCGTCTCTGGTCCCTGCTCTTCGAGCGGCCCACGTTGAGCCGGTGCAAGTGCTGCGCGAAGAATAGACGCAGTTCATAGTTCGCAGTTCTGAGTTGGAAGACGGGTAGAGATGCATCAACTTTGAACTTGGAACTACTAACTTGGACCTGGCACTTACACCGGCATCGGGTTGCGCTCTACAAAGTTACGCTGGTGCCAATAGGGGTAGACCGGTGTGACCGCGCTGGCTTTGTCGAGCCTGGCTACCTGGTCCGCAGTCAGTTTCCATCCAGCGGCATCGAGATTCTGCCGAAGCTGCTCTTCGTTGCGGGCACCGAGAATGATGGACGACACGGTGGGCCGCTGCAGAAGCCAGTTGAGGGCGACCTGCGGAATGGTCTTTGCCGTCTCTTTCGCGACCGCGTCAAGTACGTCGACTACGTTATAGACAAACTCATCCGCAACAGGCGGTCCCTGCTCAGACGTCTTGTGCAGGCGGGAAACTTCAGGGAGCGGTTTGCCGCGGCGAATTTTGCCGGTGAGACGGCCCCAGCCGAGCGGGCTCCAAACCAGGGCGCCGACTCTCTGGTCGATGCCCAAAGGCATCAATTCCCACTCGTATTCTCGGCCGACAAGCGAATAGTAGACCTGATGACCGACGAATCGCGTCCAGCCGTAGCGATCGGCAACTGCAAGGGATTTCATAAGGTGCCAGCCGGAGAAATTCGAGGCGGCGATGTAACGCACTTTGCCTTCGCGGACGAAGGTGTTCAGCGTGTCCTGAACCTCTTCGATAGGGGTGAGAGCATCGAATCCGTGCATATGGTAGATGTCGACGTAGTCGGTACCGAGGCGGCGCAGGCTGGCCTCAAGAGCCTGGCGCAGGTGGTAGCGGGAGGTGCCGCGATCGTTCGGCCCGTCGCCCATGGGGAAATAGGCCTTGGTGGAGATCAGCGATCGTTCGCGCTTGCCTTTGAGGGCGTGGCCAAGAATCTCTTCTGACTGGCCGTTCGAGTAGCCGTCGGCCGTATCGAAGAGATTGACGCCGGCTTCGAGGCAGATATCGATGAGGCGCGTCGCTTCGGCAACATCGGTGCTGCCCCATGCTTTGAAGAATTCGTTACCGCCGCCGAAGGTGGCAGCGCCAAAACTGAGTGCAGGAACCTTGAGGCCCGAGCCTCCTAGGAGTCGATATTCCATGCCGTTTGGATTGTCCAACCCCATGCAAGGATGCACTTCGTTATGGCTCTCAAAGCTTGATCGAACTTCACGACCGGGTGGCGAGCATTGTTGACTAGCGCCCTTCGGCCGCCATCCTCTGGCCATTTAGACTAGATGAGTTATGGCCACATTGAAAGCTGTGCGCGGCACGCGCGATCTTCTGCCCCCTGAAACCGCGCTGTGGAATCGCATTGAGGCGACGGCGCGCGCGGTCTTTGCGCGATACAACTTCGGCGAGATTCGCACGCCGGTCTTTGAAGACACATCGCTCTTCTCACGCAGCGTGGGCGAAGAGACGGACATTGTCTCGAAGGAGATGTACACGTGGGAGGATCGCGCCCGCGCACAATCTGAGAAGCCGCAGTCTTTGACGTTGCGGCCTGAGAACACGGCTGGCGTGGTGCGGGCATATATCGAGCGCAAGCTTGGTGATACGGGGCAGTTGCAGAAGCTCTATTACATTGGGCCGCAGTTCAGGCGGGAGCGGCCGCAGAAGGGGCGGTACCGGCAGTTTTCGCAAATTGGGGCAGAGGTGATTGGACCGCCGTCGGCGGGCAGCGAGTCGCCGCTTAGAGATGCGGAAGTGCTGGAGATGCTGGCTACGCTGCTGGATGAGATGGGCATCACCGGGTGGACGCTCGAGATCAATTCCGTTGGGTCCTCTGCGGACCGGGCGCGGTATAACGAGACTCTGCGCGAGGCATTGATTCCGCTGGCGCCGAAGATGTGCGTGGACTGCCAGCGGCGGGCGGTTACGAATCCGCTGCGGGTGCTGGACTGTAAGGTTCCGGAGGATCAGGCGATCATCGAGACGCTGCCGAAGATCGTGGATTCGCTGGATGATGCGTCGAAGGAGCACTTTGCCGCGGTAACGGCGGCGCTGGATGCGGCGGATGTTCCTTATACGCGAAATCACCGGCTGGTGCGGGGGCTGGACTATTACACGCGGACGACGTTTGAGTTCACGCATGGAGGGCTGGGCGCGCAAAATGCGCTGCTGGGCGGTGGACGCTACGACGGGTTGAGCGAGGCGATCGGGGGGCCGAAGGCTCCGGGGATCGGCTTTGCGATGGGCGAGGACCGGCTGGTGCTGACGCTGCAGGCGCTGGAGGCCGCCAAGCCCGAGAAGAATGACGCGTATATTGCGCCGCTGGGCGAGGCGTTGAACCCTGCAGCCCTGGCGCTGGCGCGTGAGTTACGGCGAGGCGGACTGAGCGTGGAGTTGGGAGATGGATCTTTCCGGTTGAAGAAGTCGTTTGAGGCGGCCGATCGCACGGCGCGGCGCATCGTCATTCTGGGCGAGGATGAACTTCAATCCGGTATCCTAACGGTGAAGGACTTCTCTACCGGTAATCAGTCCAAGGTTTCGCGCGCGGATCTGGCAGGGGTTCTCAAACAATGAGAACGTTTCGCTGGGTTCGTGCTTTCCCACCCAAGCGCTAAAAAACGCGCATGGATGGGGCACCCGACAATTCAATCAATCGTCTTATGGCACGACCAAGATCGTGTCTCTTGAAGACGACAAAGGAATGACGTTTTGCTCGACTTTTTAGGCAATCTGGAACGCACCAACATGTGTGGCGAATTGCGCGCCGCGAACGCAGGCGAACAAGTGGTTGTAATGGGCTGGGTGAACCGGCGCCGTGACCACGGCAACCTGATCTTTCTGGATGTGCGCGACCGCAGCGGCATTGCGCAGGTGGTGCTGGATAAAGAGCTGACGCCGGCGGGTCATCTCAAGGGCGAGCAGGTGCGGCCGGAGTACGTGGTGGCAGCGGTGGGCAAAGTGCGGCTGCGCGACAAGGATGCGATCAATCCCAAGATGCCAACGGGCGAGGTGGAGATTGAGGCGACAGAGCTGCGAATTCTGAATGACACGCGGCTGGCGCCGTTTTCGCCTTCGGAAGAGGCCATTCAGAACGAGGAAACACGGCTCAAATACCGTTACATTGATCTGCGGCGCGTGGAGATGCAGCGCAACTTCTGGTTGCGGCATGAGATTACGCGGGCCATTCGCGAGAGCCTGAGCGGACAGGGATTTCTGGAGATCGAGACGCCGATCCTGACGAAGTCCACGCCGGAGGGGGCTCGCGATTTCCTGGTGCCAAGCCGCGTGCATCCGGGCGAGTTCTACGCACTGCCGCAGTCGCCGCAGATCTTCAAGCAGATCCTGATGATTTCGGGGTTCGATCGCTATTTTCAGATTGCACGTTGTTTCCGCGACGAGGATCAGCGTGCGGATCGTCAGCTTGAGTTCACGCAGGTTGACCTGGAGATGAGTTTTCCGCGTCGCGAGCACGTGTTTGCGGTGGTGGAGAAGTTCTGCGCGGCGGCCTGGGCTGCGGCGGGCATGACACTGCCTACGCCCTTCCCACGGATTACATATGACGATGCGATCCGCCAGTATGGGTCAGACAAGCCGGACCTGCGTCTGCCGGGGCTGACGGACGTGCGGTCGGCGTTCCCTGAAGAGGCGCTGGCGACGCTGCAGATCGATCCGGCGC
>NZ_JBARMD010000106.1:0-7131 GCF_049802275.1 Occallatibacter sp.
TCGTGGGCCTTCGGCTCTGGTCGCGTCCGCTGTTCTGCATGCCTCTGCGATTGCACTCGTTCTCTCGGCATTTGTGTACGCTCCGCAATTCCGGCTCAATACGCCGAATGTGTACATGATGCAGCACGTAGATTTGAATATGCCGTATCCGCCGATTCACAAAGAAGGTGGAAGCGGGAGCCTGTATCCGAAGTCGTCCTCGTCGGGCGCAGAATCCTCGGCGCACGAAAACCTGGCAGCGCCCGCCTCGAGTCGCGTTCATTTCATGCACCGAAAACTGGCTCCGCAAACATTGATTGATCCCGACGTGGACCCCAACAAGATGCTGCCGAAGGAGACTCCGCTTCCTTCAATGTTGCTGTGGTCAGGTCATCGTCCGAAAATCCAGGTTCTCACTCCACCTCGACCTCAGCCGCCGTCAATCACACTTGATAAGCCAAAGCTGAACTTCCCGAACAAGGAAACACAAATCGCGGACCTGAATATATCGTCCACGCGCTTTCAGTCAAAGCTGCCCATGCCGCTTCCGAGCAATACGTCTCCGGTGGTGTTGAAACGCGATCTGGATGTCCAGCGAATTCCCGAGACGGGTTCAATTTCAAGCATTGATGCCACACCTGCCGCAATCCTTTCTGCTTCTGACCTTCAAATGAACCAGGGCCGCGTTACCATGCCCGGCGCCAACCAGTCCGCAGAAGGCACAGATCAGGGCGGCCTCGGTACCGGCAAAGCGGCAAATTCGTTGCAACATGGCGCTGGGGACTCAGGCAGCACTGGCTCGGATAAGGGCGCAGGGAAAGGGCAAAACGCGACGGGTGGACAGTCCGCCGGTGCCGGAAGCGGCGGATCTCAAAAGGGCCCGGGAAACGGCACGGCGGGAAACGGCACCCTTGCCGGTACCTCCGGTGGAAATGGAACCGGACACAATCCGGGCTCGGGATCAGGACAATCGAATGGGCACGGCTCGGGAGATGGTGACAATGGCTCCGTGACACGTATCAGCGTGCCGAAGAATGGCACGTTCGGCGTCGTTGTCGTGGGATCGTCCCTTGATGAGCAGTACCCCGAAACCTCCGAGGTATGGAAGGGTCGCCTCGCCTATTCGGTATACCTGCATGTCGGATTGGAGAAGAGCTGGATTCTGCAGTATTCACTTCCGCGCGCAGCTGACTCTGCAACTGCAGGGAGTGCACGTCTGGAGGCGCCGTGGCCGTACTATATCGTTCGTCCGAATCTAAATCCCGATGACGCTTCTTCCGATTCGGTAATGGTTCACGGCTTTGTGGATGAGACTGGTCACTTCGAGAAGCTCTCTGTGGTTTTTCCGACAGATTTGGGATTCGCCCGGGAGCAGCTTGTTCTGGGCGCGCTCCAACAATGGCAGTTCAGGGCCGGCACGCGGGACGGTCAGGTTGCCAAACTCGAAGTGCTTCTGATTATTCCGGAAATCAGCCAGTAGCTGCCCGAACGCTTCTTCGCCTTTTAGGAATTGGCGAAACCCAAAGCACTCGGTGGAAAAGTTTTTTTCAACAAGAAGCCCTCGATGCTCAAAAACCTACTTGCATTCCGGCTCTGGAAGTGGCGGATTTGTCGCCTGACCACAGGCTCGGCCAGTTCGGCTGGGCACACATCGATCTGCAGCGATGACCGATTTTCTCTTGTCGTTGCTCGGGAAAAATCCCTTGCGCTGCTCGAATCAGCGCCACGAGTGAACTCAGAAGCCACGATAGTCAGCAAAGGACCACTCCGAAGCGTTTGTGCCGGAGGGGGTCAAAGCCATGCCGACCTCGCATCACCGTCTGGAGCATTGCAGGAATCGTGCTCTGACAATCTCATTGCGAAACGGCAATCCTGATATGGATTGGCTTCACGCGTTCGCAATCTGACCTATTCCGCATGTTTAGGTGTGCGGAGTAGCGGCATATTCTAAATGCGCGGGTTCTTCTTTCGATACCGCAAAAGACGCGCGCCGGACATATACCACGAGATAGAAACCGGCGAGGACCAGGAGGCTTAGCGGCAGTGGAATGTTAATTGAGGCACCCAGCAACGGGCCGGGCGAAACTGCGGGAAGCAGACGCAGTTTCACCAGGATTTCAAAATAGACGCTCCACACGAGATCTCCAGTCACCACGCAGCTCGCGGCGGTGATGATGAGCGCAAGCCGGCCGATTCTGCCGCCCTCGGCCCAGAGCAGCGCGCAAGCAGGAATTGTGAGCATGATGATTTTGGCATCGTAGATCCGATGGTACATAGGAAGCATGGAAAGGGGTGCGATCGCCGCAATCGCAAGCCATGTCGTGGCCAAAGTGAGCCGCGCGCGGAGAGTCACGATTGACCAGACAAGGAGCATTGGTGCAAAAACGAAGTAAGTCACATGGTTGTAGAAGCGGGGATCGTCGCGAAAAACAGCGAAAACCGACTGCAGGTTTGCAATCAGACAGGTTCCATGATTGTCGATGGCGGCGAGGCTTACATCGATGCCTCCGCCATGGATCCCGAATGCCTGAATGTTCGAGCGCAGTTCTTGTATCCAGTAAGGCGCGATGTGCGTCACCCACAAGACAGTCGGCAGACTGAACGCCGCCGCGACAGCTGCCGTCCGCAGCGCCCACTTTCGAAAGGTTCCTCCCGCCAACAAGAAATAGACCCAGACGAGAACGACGTCGTGCGGTTTTACAGCAAGGCTGATCGCAAAAGCCATGGTCCCCAGCATCAAGAACTTGTTACGAAGAAAGCACCAAACGGCTATCATGCAAAAAGGTACGGCAAACCCAGCTAGATTTCCGTAAAACACAATTTGTTCGGAGTATGCGAGAAGAAAGCCGACTAGACCGCCAGCGAGTTCGGGCGCATGGTAAGCTCCGAGATCCCACATGAGAAAGGCTCCCATAACAAAGCTTCCGACAGTGAGGACGACCCAAAGCGCTTGCGCTACGCCAAACGGCAGAAGCGCAAACGGAACGGTGACAGCGAATTCGAGTGGAAGATAATTATTCCGAGGCAAAGAGAAGCGGTCCGCATCGGAATCCGATGAACGCGCACCGCCCTCTGCCTTGTATATCCGCAGTACATCCTTTGGATTGTATGGATCGCAACGACGCAAAAGGCAGCGTGCGCTACTGTAGGCGGTTCTGAAATCCATCATCGAGCCAGGCGAATTAAACATGCGGGGAATGTTCAGGCAAAGGAATATGGCCCCCGCTGCAACAAGAGAAAAACCGAACTTGCCGGATTGCGTCATGCCCATCGTTGTCAACTCACGAAATCATCCGAAGCGAGGATCTCATTTTATGGTTTTGAACGCAAAGAAGCTCCTCTTGCTTGAACGCGTCTGCGTTACGAAGGAGTATCGTAGCCCGATCAATAAGTTTCCTGAGGCGTCCAAAAAATCGACAAACCCAAAGTCATCTGGACACCGAAAAATGGATGCCGCAAAAGGTCGAAACGTCCTGGATTATTTCAAGAGTTACATAGAGATTCATGCAGATGAGGATCGGGCCGGTTGCAAGGGGCGGCACGACAGGCCGATGTTTCGCTGCCCTTGCTTATCTCGGCCTAGGAAAATCTCGTGCGAAGAATCCTTGAACAAAGCTATTCTATGCATACGTGGTTAATGACTGGGTACTTCGGCCAATTTCTTGGCAACGCGGGCGCAAAGTGTCAGCAACTGGGGCAGATATTGTTTGTTCCGGAGCGTACGCATCGTCCCTGAACTCTCAAGACCGTCCTTTCTCAAAGAATGGGTATCAGGAAGGTTGCTGCACGCGCTGAATAAAGCGATGCAGCGCCTTTTTCCCGACGCCGGTCTCCGGCAAGGCTTCTCCGCTGTTCAGATCGACTGTATTAGACGGCACAAAGGAAAGGCCTACTCCATCCGTGCCCCATCGAATAACCTTGGTCAGCACGGAGATGAAATCATCGGGATCGTCGCCGTCCGTATTCGTTCGCTGCAGCGTCATCAGGATCATCGTTCCCGGGAACCAGCGCTCGTCGGTCAGCAGATACAGACCGTTGGTGCTGATATCGGCAATATGAAAAGCCTGGGGTGCACCGCCAGTCCAGTAGTAGGCGACCAGGCCCGGCAAGGGATGGCGCTTGGATCCGCGGCGGTCAGTTGAAAGCCAGCGCAAAAAGCGGATAAACCACGAGGCATTCTGGACGGTCTCGGCTTCGACCCCATCTTTTTCGGCAAGGCGTTGTTGCGCAATCTGCAGTTCTGCAGCCTGATCCATCTCCGAAGATGCTTCAGCAACAGCCACCGGAGAGGATTTCGCTTCCGCAGATCCCCTGGCCGGTGCATTGTGACCGGACACATTTGATAAACGAGCAAGGCGCTCTTCCATTTCATCCGCGACGCAGATGAGGAGGATGTCGCCAGGTTGTGTCTGCGTCGAAAAGATCGTATGACCGGCAAGCACCAGAGCGCTTGCAGGCTGCTCCCGCGTCGGTTCAATTGCATGGTTTGGAAAGGATTCTATCGCCTGAATAACCCGGTTGTCTTCGTCCAGATAGATCAAATCGACCGGCGTAAGTCCCTTGGTAGCGGGGACTCCCCGGAATGGAGTCAGCCACAAGCCCGCATCGGCTTTAATGGTCAGATTTTCCATGAGGACTTTCAGTTGCTTGGCCGCGGTATCGGCAACGTTAACGCCCAAGCTGAGAAAGCTTTCACGGGTTTGGTTGTAGACACAGTACTTGCGGGTTTCCATGATCTTGCGCCCTCTTCAGAAAGCTGCCCGGATGAAGGTTGGAACGAATAAGCAGCCTTCGATCCAGACCCCACAAATGCCGAGGTGACGCGATTTACACTCCTGCGTCAGGGTTACCTCGAATGATTTCCGCACAATCGATCAACAGCATTCGATCGGACGAAGAGGAAAAGCAAATTATAGTCTGCCGCCAAGACCATGGTGGGCAAACGAGAACGGATCTCGTATCACCGCCCTAGAACGGCGTTCTGCGTGACAAAAGCGCCGGACGGAAACGCGAAAAATATGGGTTCGCATAATCCGCCGGCACTCTTGAAGCAGACCGGGCTACTTCACCCGTGTGCGACGACGCTGAATCAGGATGACCAGCACGATAACAAAGAGCACCCCGGAAGCAACCCGGATAATCGTGGTACTGTCCATATCGATTCTCTCCCTTCATGAAATGGTTGAAAAGCTTAATGACTAAAGAATTCTTTGAACGAATCGACCATGACAAGCACGGCCGGACCCAGCACGACAACAAACAGCGATGGAAAGATGAAAAGAACGAGAGGAAAGAGAAGCTTGACCGAGAGCTTTGCGGCCTTTTCTTCAATCTCCTGAACGCGTTTTGTGCGCAGTGTATCCGAGTGGACGCGAAGGGTCTTGCCGATGCTGGTTCCGAACTGTTCGGCTTGCACCAACATTGATACCAGGTTGCGAATCACGTCTACATCGGTGCGTTCCGCAAGGTGCTTCCATGAATCAGAACGGGCACGGCCGGCGCGCTGTTCGAGAGCAACAATTCCAAGCTCATCGCTCAGGGCAGGTTGCGATTTGCTCAACTCTTGCGCCGTGCGCGCCGTAGCCTGATCCAGGCTGAGTCCGGCCTCGACGCAGATCACCAGCAGATCGAGAACATCAGGCAATCCTTTTCTTATTTCCTTCTGCCGGTTTGAGATCTTTCTTCCCAGCCAGAAATCGGGAGCCAGGAATCCGAGACCGGCTGCCAGAACCAAGATGAAGAACGGGCCGAAGTGAATCAACCCTGTAACCCACGACAGCAACATGAGGAAAACGGGAGTTATCACCTTGGCCCCATAGAACGACTTGACAGCGGTATCGGAACGCAATCCGGCACGGACCAGCCGCTGCTGGACGGCCGAAATCTCGGCCTGGCTCCTCGGGAGGATTTTCTCAAACTGCTCAACCACGCCGCCGATCACATGCCGTGTCTCTTCGATCGTGCTGGACATGGACTTCTTGTTGGCGCGCGGGTACAGGGCGGACGAGATTCGCTCCTGAATTCTGTCGCGATAGAAGATCAGCAGGCCGCCGCTCCCAATGAGCAGGAAGGCGACCAAGAACGCAATGATTGCAAATGCCATAGATCTCTCCCTAAACGTCCATGTTCACGATCTTGCGAATAATCAGTCCGCCGACCACAATCATTCCGCCCGCGGCGTATAGAAGCTTGATTCCCAGATCTTTCTTCCACAGCATGCTCATCAGGTCAGGATTCACCATATAGAGCAGGAAGCCCAGCACAACCGGAAGCAGTGTGAGAATCCAACCAGTCAAACGTCCCTGAGCGGTGTGCGTCAATACTTGTCGTTTCAACCGGAAGCGCTCACGGATCACCTGGGAGGTCTTCTCCAGCACTTCGGCGAGATTGCCGCCACTTTCGCGCTGGATCAAAACAGCTGTGCAAATGATCTTGACGTCCTGCAAGGGAACGCGTGTCACGAGATTGTCGAGTGCAGATTTGAGTTCGAGGCCGTAATTCATTTCGTCAAAAGTCACACGAAACTCTCCCCCCACGGGATCGGAACACTCGCGTGAGACAAGACCCATTGCAGCATTCAAACTGTGCCCCACACGGAGGGCGCTTACAATCAGTTCGAGGGCCTCGGGGATTCCCTCCTCGAATTTGTTCATCCTCATTTTCCGCTTCTGGTAGACCCAGCCTAACGGTCCCGCTCCTGCAACGAGCCCAATGATGATGCTCAAGATGACCAAGCCCGTCCGAAGGTAGATCAGGTAGGCCGGAACAATGAAGCAGACAGCGCAGAAGAGGCTCAGGCCTCCCACTGTCCACTTCACGTTGGCCTGATACAGGAACCTGCGAATGCGCGGAGCAAGCTCAAGCTTGGATAAGTAACGATCCAGCCATGGAATCGAACTCATCAGCTCGTTTTTGCGAACGTCAACAATCAGGTCTGCCATTTCAGGCTTGCCGACGGCAATCGCCGACTCAAGCCTGGTCATAATCGCGCGGGTCTGCTCAGTCGCCCCTGTGCCACTGGCGGCCGCAATCAGAACAACTACCCCGAAAACTCCCAGGAACACGAGTCCGATGATTAAACCCATTTTTGCCCTCCGCGAACGCTTTGGCTCAGTTCACTTCCGTTACTTTCTCAAACAAGCTCGGCGGCAG
>NZ_JBARMD010000107.1:0-5494 GCF_049802275.1 Occallatibacter sp.
ATTACGATCTGGGCTGCACTTACTTTGGCGCGACCTATGAGGACAAGCACCTGCAGATTCCACAGTCGCTCCAGAGCAACATCAACTATCGCTTTTTCCAGACCGGCCACATGGTCTACATCACCACGCCCGCTCTGAAAGAACTTCACGACGCCACCGCGGACTTCATCAGGAACACCGAAGACGGCGGTAAATAACTGCAGACGCCGGCGGCCCTCCAACACGGAGGGCCGGCGCTGCAATCCATCAGGGGAAAACGGATCAAATAATGAACCTTATGGCTAACCTCGTACGATTGCGGGCTAGAATTGTGCCTTCACCGCGTTGACGGGCGCACCTTGCGATTCCAGCGTCGCCGATTTCTGAAGTTCAATCTCTGCATCTCGTGGCTGTTCATTTTTGCGGTAAGCTTCAGCCAACACCCGATGGTACGCTGCATTTCCACTATTCATCTTGACGGCGGTTTCTAAGTTGCCGACTGCATCCTTGGTCAATCCTGATTCCAACTGCAGACGACCAAGCAGAAAGTAAACTGCATCGTCCTTCGAGCCGGATTTTGCCAGTTCGACTAACAGCTCTTGCGCATTGGCTTTTTCTCCGAGTTCCAAATCGCTGAGCGCCAGTGCGTACTTTGCCGCCGAACTTGTGGGATGCAAACGCAAGGCAATACGCAGCTGTTCGGCGGCCTGGCCATAGAGCGTCCTGCTTGCATATGCCTCGCCAAGGGCTTGATGTATCTCCTCAGCCTCAGGGTGCGCCGCCTCGAGAAGCTGCAACTGAGCCATCCCTTTTTGGTAGTCCCCGGCTATCGCCATGGACCCGAAATAGGCCAGACCCACTGGAGTATTCGCATCGATTCTAGTTTCCATCGGCTGCAGCACCAGATAGGTCTGGGCGTAATCCTGGGTCACGAAAAGGCTCATCCCTAGCATTGATCGAATACCATCGTCCTCCGGATGCAACGCGAGAGCCCTGTTCAACGGTCCAACTGCATCTGAATAGTTGCCCGCGGCGAAGGTCGCACGACCCCACTTATTGTCAATATTCCCAAGCTTGAGGTCCCAATGCGCTGCACGCCTGAAATAACTTGCTGCCGCTCCAAAATCTCCGGCGGTTGCGGCATGGACTCCAAGACTGTCATAGCTGCTGGCGATCATATGTCCCGCCTCGCCCTCGAGCTTCTCCTGTTCTTCTATCTCTTCGGGATTGGCTTCGTGCGTCTTTCCGTTCTGCAGCTTGAACACTGTATTTCCATGCAGCCTCGACTCGGCTTGTTGCGCCTTTTCGATAAGCAGATCACGCGAGATGTCCAGTTCTTTTCGGCCATTCGCCAGATCGCCTCTCTTTATGAGCAGCCGCCCAAGGCAGAAGTGAGCACGTTCAACCTCATATTCGTTCTTTGCTGGAACCATGGTTATTGCTATCTGCTTGCGGAACGCAGCCTCGGCGTCATCAATTCGTCCCAACTCGGTGTAGAGTTGGCCGAGAAGCGCGTAAGCCGCGGTGTTGAGTGGATCGAGCTCAATGGCGCGCTTCAAGTCCGATTCCGCATCACCAAATCTATGCTGGATCAACTCAATCCGACCCAGCGCGACATAAACCAGTGGCTGGCGGGAATCTACCGTTAGTTCTTTGCGAAGCTCTGGCTCGGCCTCGCCGTAAGAAGGCTCGCCGGTCTGCATCATGTACGTGGCACCCAGTGAAAAATGTGCGCCCGGCAGCTGATCGTTCTTCGCAATCGCCATTTTGAATTCATGGACTGCGTCTTCGTAGAAAGTGGCCTGGCCATAAAGTTTGCCTAACCTGAAATGGAGCTCGGCAGTATCTCCGAACTGTGCCTGCATCTCAGTAAATATCTTCGAGCCATTCGCCTTATCGCCAAGCGCAAGGTAGGCCCCGGCCAGGGCATAAGAACTCTCGAACCCCGGCTGCAAATCAGCCAGTGTCTTGAACTGTTCCACAGCTTCTTTGTATTCCCCCAGGCCCATCATTGCCTGAGCCAATAGAGAAATGGCAGCGGGGTTGGGGGGCTGGCCGTTTCGCTTTAGAAACTCCAGAGTCGTGGACGCCAGCGTCTTCGCCTTGTTCCAATCAAATCCGTCGAGAGCCGCTGCGGCATAATCCAGGTTCAGATCGATGCTATTCGGCATCAGCCCCAGCGCTTCATCGTACACCGGAACTGCCTGTGAATAGATCCCCAGATTGGCTCGCGCATTGGCAATCTGATGGAGCAGCGCTGCGAGAAACGCCTTGTGCTCAGCATCTGCCCGTTCCAGCTCACCCTCGTCTTGCAGCCGAAATGCTTCATCGTAATGTTGCTGCACCGGTGACTTCGGAATGCCTGGGGACTGTTCCGACGCATAGGCGCTGTGGGACATTCCCGTAAGCATTGCCGCCATGCAGACGAGCATCGCGTTGCGCACGGATGACCGAACCCGAGCTGGCGTGGCGAGCACCCCAACTCCGCATTCAATTGCACACACGCTGCACACCAGTCCTTTCTCAAAATGAAACGAAGAACCCAGTGGGAGAGGCTTGGTTTCGCAAATGAAGACTGAGAGTTGAACAATCTTATAGGACGATTTCTCTGACACGCCACCATAATCTTCAGTTGGCTGTCAATTTAAGAAATGATTTGCGGGTGGTCGATTGCGGATGGTGGCAGGACGGATCGCGTAAGTCTTTCGACCCGTGCGAGATCTTCATAAAGTCCTCTAACTGATTGCGCTGAAGCAATCACTATCGAGCTGCTCATCGACCGCTTGATTGTCACGATCAATCTAAAACGATTGTCAGCCGGTTACTTCCAACAAAGCTGACCGTTCATTCCAATATTGATGCCTCCGCGGAGTCAGCCGCCTGGCTCGGTCCGGAGTTCATAATTTTCTTCGGAGTTTCCGAGTGACATCAAGTCACCGAGAGTAACACTCACCTCAGAGCCATGTAGGTTTTCTCAGGCGAATCGATATGATCCATGTTTCTAACGACGGCAGACTCGCTCTCTGAATCCTTTAGCTCACGAAAAATCATTCTGGCTTGCTGATAGCGGGCAAGCGCGTTCTGCCGGTCGTGCAAAGTGGCGTACGCAAAGCCCATATCGTTAAGAACGGCTGCCTCGTTGACGCGGTTGCCGGCGGCCTGCATAAGTGGAAGCGCCTGCGCCAAGTATTCCAGGGCTCGCTTGCCGTCGTGCCATGCGTTATAGGCGGAACCGAAGTTGCAGAGAGTTGCAGCCTGGCCAGTCTCGTCCTTGAGATCGTTGTAGGTGGCAAGAGCCGCCCTCAGATACTGGAAGGTCTTACTCTTCTTTCTCAAAGCCATATAGGAGAGGGCGATGTTGTTTAAGACGGCTGCACGGCTGGGAGAATCATTCGCAAGCTGGTAGAGAGGAAGCGATTCTTCATAGAACGGGAGAGCCCGATCGGGAAAACCCCAGAGGCGGTAGACGTCGCCTATGTGCGCAAGCGCTGAAGCCTCGCCGGGGGAATCTTTCAACTGTTGCCAGATCGAAAGAGCGTCCTTGTATTGGTCGATAGCCTTCTGCATCTGACCGAGAGCGCCGTAACATGTGCCTATCTGCAGAAGGGCTGCTGCCTCAAGCTTTCCGTCGCCGCTTACCCGATACGTCGTGCGCAATTTATCCAGCGAAGCTAGCACCTTTTCGATCCGACGCGCTCTGGATTCCGATGGTCCGGAGAGGGTCAGCACGTCCACACCAGGATTCACTTTGCTGGGACTGGCTCTTCCTGTCGGCATGGAAACTGCGGAATCTGTGGTTCGCAATTCCATTCGGCGCTGAGCATCGATAACCTGACCACCAACCTGACCACCGCTGAATTGCGGCTCCTGTGCAACAGCCTCATTGCGGGCGGCTGCGAAGTATGCCGAACCAATACCTATGGACACCAAAACCAGAGTGGGGAATCTCCAGATGGGCATGACAATCCTCCGCGCCTGATGTCATGCACCAGGCGAAACAGAGCCCAATTTGTCCGTCGTTGCCGAGGGTTTTTTGAGCAGGGGAGGTTCCCCTCGGATTGAGGGATTCTGAGCGAGACTGACTTATTTGTCAACAGAGATCTTCAGGCCGGGACGCATGAACCCCACCGCGTTTCTCAATGAGAAACATTGGCGCCCTGGAAATCGCAATTAGTCCACGACGTCGCTTTGTAACAAGAGCTTTAAGGTGACGGGGATCGCCTCACGGCCACGTTGCCAGAAAGCAAATAACGATTCCCGAATATTTCCACGCCTTTGCAGTGATAAATTGAGGTCCGTGAAGACGACAGGGCTGCTTCGATTCGATGGCGCTGTGGAGCGCGATCCCGCCATCGACGCGTGGATGGAAAAGCACGCCGGTGAATTGCGAGCCATCGCGCATCAGTGGTTTGAGGTGATGCGAAAGTGCGGGGACGAAGTGCGGGAACTTTTGCATGACGGCTGCCCGGTTGCGTGTTTGGGAGACGCGCCCTTCGGCTATGTCAATGTATTCACCTCGCACGTCAACGTGGGGTTCTTTCACGGCGCATCGTTGCCAGATCCGGCGCGCTTGTTGCAAGGCACGGGCAAGTTCATGCGCCACGTGAAACTGAGACAGGGAACGGCCGCGAACACCGCCGCGCTAAGCAGGCTCATCGATGCGGCGTACTCCGATATAAAGGCGCGCGTCGAGAACGGCTAGGTCAATTCGAGTAGCCGTATCCGAAGCCGCTGTGCCAAGGTCAACGCGACCACCATTTCGACAATGTGCTTTTCGGCATTCCGCATCAGCTTCCCAAAACTTCAGTGATCTTTCCGGCCTCCGGCAGTCGGTTCAGAATCCGATGCTGCCAAGTCCAAACCTCGTGTCTCGACTTGGATGCGACGGTCGCGATGAGGGATTGCCGCGGCTCGACGTCGTGACCTGAGGCGCACCGGCGGCAGGAAAGGGAGGGCTTATTCTTAACTACAGTCATTCATGGGGTGGCACCGCCCCCAGAAAGAATGAAGATTGGGGTTGGTGGTTTCCACCCATGCCGCGATGGAACTGCGTCATGGATGGGCACCTTAGTTTTCTGGCCTGACAATCTTCACGGCAGATTTCATCCGTGTCAGATTTCGCACAAAGCGTGAAGCAGCAAGTCGACATCGTCAAGGTGATCGAGGGCTACATCCGCCTGCGCAAGGCGGGGGCGCAGAACTATTCGGGGCTGTGCCCGTTTCACAAGGAAAAATCACCTTCGTTTTCAGTGCACGCGGTGCGGCAGTTTTATCACTGCTTCGGATGCGGTGTATCGGGGGATGTTTTCAGCTTTGTGGGCAAGATCGAGAATGTTTCCTTTCCTGAAGCCGTGCGGATTGTGGCGCAGAAGAGCGGGATTCCCCTGCCCAAGCGGGAGTTCTCCTCCCCAGAGGAAGCGGCTGAAGCCCGGATGCGCGGGAAACTGCTCGACCTGCATGAGGCGGCGACTTGCTGGTTCGAGGAGCAGTTGCGCGGGCCGGAGGGAGCGCTGGC
>NZ_JBARMD010000108.1:0-23259 GCF_049802275.1 Occallatibacter sp.
CCCTCACGCCATTCGCCACCTTCGCTGCGCAGGCAGTCGAAGCTGAGCCTTCGCATCTCCGCGACCTGCTCGAAATCCGCCCCGCCGGCCCTGAACTCGCTATAGGCCAAATCGCCCCCGCCGACACCATGACGCGCACCTTCGTTGCCAGCGCCATGTCCTTCGGCTCGCTTTCGCCTGAGGCGCACCAGACCATCACCGAAGCGATGAATATGCTGGGCGCGCGTTCCAACACCGGCGAAGGCGGCGAAGACCCCGCAGTCTACACCCCCGTCAACGGAGCACCTTCGCTGCTGAACAACAAGATCAAGCAGGTTGCCAGCGCGCGATTCGGCGTTACAGCCGAGTACCTCGCGCATGCTGAGGAACTCGAAATCAAGATCGCCCAGGGCGCCAAGCCCGGTGAAGGTGGTCAGCTTCCCGGCCACAAGGTCACAGAACTCATCGCACGCCTGCGTCACGCGCAGCCCGGCATGCAGCTCATATCGCCGCCCCCGCACCACGACATCTATTCCATCGAAGATCTCGCGCAACTCATCTGGGATCTCAAGCGTGCCAATCCGAGCGCCGCAGTCGGCGTCAAGCTTGTCTCCAGTTGCGGAATCGGCACCATCGCCGCGGGCGTTGCCAAGGCCTATGCTGACTACATCGTCATTGCCGGCCACGCTGGCGGCACCGGCGCCAGCCCGCTTTCGAGCATCAAGTACGCGGGGAATCCGTGGGAGCTTGGACTTGCGGAAGCACAGCAGGTCCTCATTCACAATGGCCTTCGTGGTCGCGTCCGTCTCCGCACCGATGGCGGTCTGCGCACCGCACGCGACATAGTGATCGCGGCAATGCTTGGCGCCGATGAATTTGCTTTCGGCACCGCGGTTCTCATCGTGCTCGGCTGTGACATGGCCCGTCAATGTCATCTCAACACCTGTCCCACAGGAATTGCCACACAGCGCCCCGACCTACGCGCTAAATTTCGTGGCAAGCCCGAACACGTCGTCCGCTTCTTCACGGAACTCGCCACTGAAGTGCGCCAGCTTCTTGCCAAGCTCGGCCTGCCTTCGCTCGCCGCGGCCACCGGCCGCACCGATCTGCTTGAGCAGGTCCGATTCAATGCCGGTCTCAATCTCAAACCAGTTTTCGCCGCAACCGCGGTAGCCGTCGCAACCGGGAACGCGATTCGCTGGGAAGGGAAGCGCAACAACCGTCCCGACTCGCACGCTCCGATTGATGATGCATGGGTCGAGCCCGCGCTCGCAGCCTGGAAAGCGGGCCTCCCGTACTGCCTCGAAACACATATCACCAACGAGGACCGCACCCTGGGCGCGCGGCTTGCCGGAGAGATCGCGCAATATCGCACCGACAACCCGGGGTCGGCCGGCTCCAGCCTCACCTTCAATCTGAAGGGCGTCGCCGGGCAGTCATTCGGCGCATTCAATACTGAAGGCATGACCCTCAAACTTGAAGGCCTCGCCAACGACTTTGTCGGTAAAGGCCTCTGCGGCGGCGAACTGGTTATCCGTGGCCGCGGCCGAGTCGCCCTCCAGAGCGAGGCCCATACGCTTCTAGGAAATGTCGCCCTCTACGGCGCTACCAGTGGTTCGTTGTTTGCCGCCGGCCGCGCAGGCGAGCGTTTCGCCGTGCGCAACTCCGGAGCACGCGCCATCGTGGAAGGCGTCGGCGATCACGGCTGCGAATACATGACCGGAGGTCTCGCGGTTGTTCTGGGTCGCACAGGAATCAACTTTGGCGCGGGCATGACCGGAGGCCTTGCCTGGGTTTACGACGAGGATGGAGAATTCCTCGGCAAGGGCCGCTATCACAGCGCCTTCCTGCAACCGGACACCTGGGATCAGCTTGACGACGCCGCGCGCGATTCCATCCGCGAACTCGTCGCCCTGCACGCCGCCAAGACCGCCAGCACCCGCGCGCAATGGCTACTGTCCAACTGGCATTCCGAAGCGCACAAGTTCGTTCGCCTCACACCGAAGCCGCAAGCCTGAATAGCAGTTGCCGGTTTGTAACCCGACGCGACCTCGCAGCCTTCGAAGGAAATCGCCCGGTTTATACCAACGCTGCAGATAGAACGCCGGGCTTTACAGCTTGCGAAACAATTCATTCGAACTCGAGTTTTGTATCAGGGCGTGACTTCAGTCATGCCGTACGTGGCACAATCCCATCGCCGGCTTTAGCCGCGGAGGGAAGCTCTTTCGGCGATTCGCAAGTTCTTCAACGTTTTTCCGCAGCCTCTTTAGCCCCTGATGATTCTTTTCAACCATCTGCGTTTTTCTGCAAGCAAAGTGAAAATGAGCGTCAGCCCCGGAGAGAACGAGACGCGGATCACAACGCGGGAAACGCGTCTCAGTTAACCAGCGTCTCTTTGAGCAGACTTTCCTGTCTGTTTCTGGCCTGCCCAGCACGTTCCAGCAGTTCCCGCAGGTTCTCCCTGAGATCGCCTCCGCTGGTTGTCACGTGCCCCATGCTGAAGTGGAGAGTGATCTTCCTTGCACTCTTTGCACCGCGCGCGGCCGTCGCGGCCTCAAGACGCAACGCCGCCACTGAAATGCCGGCCCGATCAAATTGCCCCGCCACAGCGAACTGATCCGCGCCGATCCTGCCCTTGATATCCGACTCACGGAACGTCGCACGCAGAATCTCGCCCGCCTCCGCCAATGCTGCTGCCGACGCATTCGGCCCAAGATGCTCATGGATGTGGGCAAGATTCTCGAGATCGATAAAGAGCACGGAGAAGGGAACACCCGACCGTTGCGCCAGCAGCAGCGCGTGTTCGGCCAGCATGTGGAAACCCCTGAAGTTATAGAGTCGCGTCGCCTCGTCGCGCAAAACCAGATCGTGAATCTGATTTTCCATCCTGCTGATGCGCCATGCAAAGAACAGCAGAATGCCCACGGCCACCGCGACACCGGTCGAAGCAAGAAACGCCGCACTCAGATGCCCCGCGGGACCCGTCCGATTCATCCATTCGTTGCCGGCTTCCCACGCAAAAGGCAGCACGATCAGAATCGGGGCAAAGATCCTGGCCAGATTGCTTCCGATCCCCACTCCCAGAAAGATCGAGAAGACACCATGCTCCGCTTGCTGAAGCGCAACCACCATCGTCAACGCAACAAGGCAGACCAGCAGCGCGGCCGTTCCCGGAATTCCCACCGTCCTTCCAAATAATGCGAACGCCCCGAACACCGCATCCGAAACCAGCAGCAGGCTCAGCAGGCAAAGACCGCACACCAGCACGTCCACCAGGCGATTGATCAACCAGTTCTTCTGGTCGACCAGAATCACAGCGAACGTCAGCACGTAAAGCCCAACTGCAAACCTCTCCGGCAGAAAAACGACGTGCGAATTGGCAGCGGTATTTCTACCCAGGATCGAGAAAGTGATTAGGATGCAAATGGCCAGGAAATTTGCAATGCGCCGCGCGTACGCAACAGCAACTCCACTTCGTTCCGGCTCAGATAAAAGCAGGCTTACACCGCACAGCAGCGAGATCAGCAGAAACGCCGCGCGGGTCGAAGGCGATACGCCGTTCATCGGCGACTTAACTAGCGGTATCGCCCCCAGCAAGATGGCCATCGCGGCCACGCCCAGAAATACCCGCTGCAGCCACCTCGCGGCGCGAAAAAGTCGCGGATCGGGCAACACCGTCAAGTTATCTGGAACGGTCTCGTTCATGCGTTCAGGCCCGCGCCACCTTCTTGCTCCGCTTGTCCCGGTACATGGCTTCGTCCGCCCGCCGCACCAGTTCCTTCAAGCTTTCATTCGAAGGATGGTCGAGCGTCACATAGCCGACACTCAGGCTCAGCGGATACTTCCTCGCAACCGCCACGTTGCGCTGTTCCGCCATCGTCCTGAGACGCGTCGCCGCCAGTTCAATGCCTACCATGCTGAACTGGCCGGCCACTACAAACTCGTCGCCGCCGAATCTGCCCTTCACGTCAGTCTCGCGAAAACACGCCATCACTACTTCGCCGGTCTCCGCCAGGTAGGATGAGCCAGTGTTATGGCCGAGATCGTCGTTGATTTTCTTCAGTCCGTCCAGATCGATGAACAATACCGAAAACGGCAATTCCGCGCGTTGCGCCAGGCGCAGCGTCTGTTCACCAAGAAGGTAAAAGCCGCGCATATTGTAGAGTCCTGTCAGCTCATCGCGCAGTGTAAGGTCGTGAATCTCTTTCTCCATGGTGTTGATGCGCCACACCAGCACCAGCAGGAGCACCATCGAGAGCAACGCCGCAAGCGATGTCAGAATCGCCGCTCCGTATTGTTCAGGCACCAGGTCATTCGGAATGATGCGTGAGCGTGCGACTTCGATGAGGAAGGGAATGATCAGCAGTACCGGTGCGAAACCGCGCGCGATGCGGCTTCCAATGCCTGCTCCCACAAAGATGGACCAAACGCCGCGTTCGGCCTGCCTCATCGCCACCACAAACGTCAGCAGAACGAGGCACATCAGCAGAAGCGGCGAAATCATATTGTTGGCCGAAAGCCGCAGTAGCCCAATCGCGCCAAAAAGGTTTTCGCTCAGCAGAATTAGCGTCACCAGGCACATCGCCGGGACAAGCCCATCGGCGATCCGCCGGAGCAACGGCCCCGTCAGGGTCACCAGCACCATCGACACACTCAGCACCACAAAAGCCGCCGGAGAATGTACCGGCAACCTACCGGTGTTGCCCGGCGCGCGATCCACTTCCAGCAGTACGTCCACCGCCGGGAAAAGCCGAAATGTCGATTCCAGCAGAATCAGGATCGAAAGCAACCCAGCTTGCGTTGCAATGTACCGGCTCGCACGCGGCAGGGAGAGATGATTGCGCGGTTCAGAGATCGCCAGGCTAAGTGCACACAGCAACACCACCAGCGCCATGGGGATGCTCATACGCGTGAGAGAGTTAGGCAGATATGCCGCAAAAAGGGGAAATAGCCACCCGGCGAAAACGATCAGCGCCATTAGCGCCGTCACAAGCAGGCATGCCTGTTGCAGGACCGCAAGCTTCTCAAGAAGAGCTGGATCCGGCTCTCCGGGAGGCAGGGATGCGGTGCGCTCATGCATGGCGTTCGTGGCGGTCGAAGCGTTGGCTGGAGTGATATTAACGCACAAAGAGTCTTTCTCGGCGTGACCATCCATATACCTTTGAAACGGAAGTTTGGCCCGCAAAGCTTGCGGAACACAGGGCCTTATGCGCTTTTGGCGGGGCGCGCTCTTCCAGCAGGCCCATCATGGCTTCCCCGGCGCTGTTACACTCTCCCTTGGCCTTAGTTCAACCTGATCGATCCCATAAATTGCCCGACATGACGCTTGCTCCACTTACTACGATTAACGACTTGTTTTGCCGAATGTCGGCGGCCGCGAATCCTCGCGCGATCCTCTGGCAGGACGAATTTGGGAACTGGCAGCCCCTTTCGTCCGATCAGATCTACCATCGTGTCCACTCGCTTTCAGAGGCTTTCCTGAGCTGGGGAACCAAGAAAGGCGACTGTATCGCCCTGATTGCCGAAAATCGCTGGGAATGGGCTGTTTCCGACTTTGCGATTCTCGCCATCAATGCCGTTAATGTCCCTATCTACCCGACGCTGACCGGCGAGCAGATTGCCGTCCTTCTCGCCGACGCCGGATGCCGCATTGCCGTCGTCTCCACCCGCCAGCAATTCGAGAAGCTCAATGCCGTCCGGTCCAAAACTCGGCTTGAGCGCATTCTCCTCATGGAGGCAAACGCTCCTGAGGGTGCCATCTCCTTCTCCAAAATTCTGGCCGGGGCCGACGATGCCGGCCCTTACCGCGATCCCGTCTTCGATGCCCTGGTACGCTCCGTCGAGCCCGATGATCTTGCCACGCTGATTTACACTTCGGGCACTACCGGTGAGCCCAAAGGCGTCATGCTCACGCATGGCAACATTGCCACCAACCAGAACCTTGCGGCCGCTGAGTTCTCGTTCAACGAAACCGACGCCTGTATCTCCTTCCTTCCGCTCTCGCATATCACCGCGCGCGCACTCGACTACGTCATGTACGGTCATGGAGCGCAGGTAGCCTACTGCTCTCACTTCGATAAGCTGCCCCAGGCGATGAAGGAAATTCGACCGACGGTCTTCGTGGGTGTACCTCGCGTTTACGAGAAGATTCGCCAGGCCGTCGAGCAGAAATCCGCTGCCTCACCCATCAAGAAACGCATGCTCGCCTGGGCCCTTAACGCCGGCGTGCAGCATCGCGGCACGGTCTATGATGGACGCCAGCCTTCATCATTTTTCTGGAAAATTGCCGACAAACTTGTCTACAGCAAAGTGCGCGAAGCTTTCGGCGGTCGCGTACGCATCTGGGTATCCGGCGGAGCGCCGCTCGGCATTGACACCGCAAAGTGGTTCGCCTCGGTCGGCATCGCGGTGTGGGAGGGCTACGGCCTTACCGAGACTTCGCCCGTAATTGCCCTTAACAATCCCACGGTCCACCGCATGGGAGCTGTAGGCAAGCCACTCCCCAACCTCGATCTCAGGTTCGCTGAAGACGGCGAACTCCTCGTTCGCGGCCCGTCAGTCTTTGTCGGCTACTGGCAAAAGCCGTCGGCGAGCGCAGAGTGCTTTGACGTTGACGGCTTCTTCCGCACCGGCGATATCGCCCGCTTTGATGACGACGGATTCCTCTACATCACCGACCGCAAGAAGGAACTGCTCAAAACCTCCGGGGGAAAGCTTGTCGCTCCCCAGCCCATCGAGAACAAGCTGAAAAACTCCGTCATGGTTGCGCAATGCGCCCTCGTCGGAGACAGGCACAAATTCATCTCCGCGCTTATCTCGCCAAACTTCGCCGCACTGGAAGCATGGGCCAAACACGCCGGCCTTGAAACGCCCGATCGTCAGGCCCTTGTTTCCGATAGCCGAGTCATCGCGCTTTATGGCGAGGTAGTGCGCGAAGCTAATTCAGGCCTCGCCAACTTCGAGACCATCAAGCGCTTCAAGCTCGTAGCTGACGAGTGGTCGCAGGACTCCGGCGAGCTCACTCCCTCCATGAAGCTGAAGCGCCGCGTTATTTCGGCAAAGTATGGGTCGGTAATCGACGAACTTTACGCGGACGAAGCAACCTCACGCGCCGAATAGGCGAATCCGGCCGCCCGATCTCCTTGCGGAACGACTTCCCCCTGCTCCACATCAACTGCAGGCCGCGAAAGAATGGCGCCCCCCAGGCTCCCACTGCCAGGATTCCACCGAATAGAATCACCGCGTCAATGCTGATGCGTCCCTCGCGCGACCAGTAGTCGTTCGGGTCGAGGTTCAGCCACAGCGAGAATTCATCCAGCGTCAGCGCCGCGCCCACGCCGTAGCTCACGCTCATCAGCCTGCTGAAAAAGATCGAGAGCGGCGAGTGGCTCCGCCCCAGATCGAGCAGCCAACCGTAGCCCACCAGCAGCAGAATCATGATTCCCCATACCAGGTGATGGATGTGATGTCCGCGCACGACCACCCAGCCGAAGGGGCCGTGATTGTGCATGATCAGACCCACCAGCAGTCGCACGCCGGCGAAGGTAATCAGGAACGAAGCCGACGCAATGAACATGCGCCGCCGCGGCCGGTCCGGAATCGTCGATCGAACCAGGAAGCCCAGCCGCGTGAGCTGCAGCAGAACCAGCAGCACGACCACCACCAGGCTCGCAAACGCAAGCAGGATCAGCGCTCCGGTTCCGGGTATAGGCATACCACCCTATTGAACCATCCCGGCGCGCCCTCGCTGTCATCGAATGCAACTCCGACCCCAGACGGGGGCATAACCCGAGACGGCCCCGAAGCCTCGGGAAAGAGAATTCCACCACGAAGCGCCTCGCAGATTCCCGTCGAACACTCTCATCTGGCCTCTTGCCGCGTGAGCGTTGTCACGATATCGCTTTACAACCGCGGCATATACTGGTTAAGGCGTCGAGAGCGGCGATTTGCCTTCACGCCCAACCAGTTATTCCGGATCGGCCTGCGAGGCGCAGCCGTCCAAATTCGATCAGGAGAAATTTACGATGCGAGTTGCACTATTGACCGGCGGCGGCGATTGCCCCGGCTTGAATGCTGTCATCTACGCGGCGGTCCGCAAGGGAATCCAAACCTACGGCGACGAGTTTATCGGCTTCCTCAACGGCTGGCGCGGCGTGCTCGACAACAACTTCATCCCGCTCACCCTCGAAAATACCGACGGCATTCAACTCAAGGGCGGCACTATCCTTCATTCCTCGCGCACCAACGTGAAGAAGATCCCGGGCGGCATCGAGAAGGTGCAGGAAGTTCTCAAGATCAACAAGATCGACGCCCTCATCGCTCTCGGCGGTGACGATACGCAATCGGTCACTCTCTTCCTGGCCGAAAACGGCATCAACGCCGTCGGTGTTCCCAAGACCATCGACAACGACATCAGCGGCACCGACCAGACCTTCGGCTTCGACACTGCCGTCATGATCGCAACCGAAGCCATCGATCGCATTCACACTACCGCCGACTCGCACAACCGTGTCATTGTCGTCGAAGTCATGGGCCGCGACGCTGGCTGGATTGCTTACGCATCCGGTGTTGCCGCAGGCGCGCACGTCGTACTCGTCCCTGAGAAGGAAATCGACATCGATCACGTCTGCGCCCTGCTCAAATACAACTACGATCACGGCAAGCACTACGGCGTTGTCGTCGTGGCGGAAGGCTGCCACTTGCCCGAAGTCGGTCAGGTCATCGGCTCGAAGGAAGTAGACTCATTCGGACATGCCCGTCTCTCCGGAATAGGCGAAGCACTTGCCAGTCTCATCGAAAAGAAGACCGGCTTTGAGACCCGTTCCGTCAACCTTGGCCACACCCAGCGCGGCGGAGTTCCAACCGCCTACGATCGCGTTCTCGGCCAACGTTACGGCCTGCACGCCATCGACATGGTGCACGAGAAGAAATGGGGCCGCATCGCCGTCCTCAAGGGTCTCGATGTCACCGACATCACCATCAAGGAAGCCATCGCCCAGAACCGCCGCCTCGACCAGCGCTTCTTCGACGTAATCCGCGACCTTGAAGCAAAAGTTTAGGTCTGCGCTGCAAAGCGTGGAACCTGCCGTGAATCAAGCAAGAAATCGGGTGCCCCAGGTCTCGCTTCTGAGACCTGGGATACAAACCGGTTTGCGCACAGATCTAGTCGAAAAGATTTTGACAATTGATGGGGTCGCCTGACCTTGAAGCAGTATTATCGGCGTCAAGGTCGAGGAGACGCACATCCCACTCCAGCAGAGCCCGCTAGCCTGCTGACTCGCTGACAGCGCAGCGGTGGCCAACTCGCTATCCATTTCCCCAATGATCTACCGCCTCTACCAGCGCGACGACTTCGACGACCTCTACGCCATCGAAGAAGTCTGTTTCCATCCACCGCAGCGATTCAGCCGCCTCTACATGCGCCAACTAGTCGCCTCACCCGATGCCGCGACGTGGATCGCTGAACAGGACGCTCAAATGGCTGGCTTCGCCATCGTTGAGTGGGCTCAGCATGTCGCCGGCATCGTTGCATACATCGCCACCATCGAGGTGCTGCCCCGGCACCGCGGCCGCCGCATCGGTGCCGAACTCCTCCGCCGCATTGAAGGCTCCGCCAACGCCGAGCGCGCCATCCAGATGTGGCTTCACGTCGACATCGAGAATATTGCCGCTATCCGCCTCTATGAGAGCTCCGGATATTGCAACTCTGGCAGAGCGGACCACTATTACGCCCGCAACCGCCCAGCCGCCATCTACATGAAAAATCTCGCTTAACGATATTCTGAGCGTTACTCCCGCGCTTCCACTGTCCCGCAATTCGCCGATCTCAACAGAATATCCGCCTAAGATAGATGTAGCAATATGTCCATCAGCAATCCAAATTTGCCCAAGCTGGTCGTGTCTTTACGCCAATACAGCAGGCAGATGTTCCTGCACGACCTTCTCGCCGGCATTACCGTCGGCCTCGTCGCTCTGCCGCTCGCCATGGCCTTCGGCATCGCCTCCGGAGTGACGCCCCAGGCTGGTCTCTATACAGCCGTTGTCGCCGGCTTTCTCATCTCCGCGCTCGGCGGCTCCCGTACCCAGATCGGCGGCCCCACCGGCGCTTTCGTTGTAATCGTCGCTGGCATCGTCGCCCGATTTGGCCTGCCCGGACTCGCCATGGTCACCCTGATGGCAGGCATCATCCTGCTCGCTATGGGGCTCACCGGGCTGGGTTCCGCGGTGCGCTTCATTCCCCGGCCCGTCGTCATCGGATTCACCAACGGCATTGCCATCCTCATCGCCTCGACCCAGATTAAGGATTTTTTCGGCCTCCGCGTCGGCGCAGTCCCCAGCGAATTCATGCCCAGGATGAGGCTTCTCATCGGCCACATGCCCAGCTTCAACTGGCAGGCTCTCGCAATCGGTGTGGCAACCCTCGCCATCATTCTGATCGTGCCGCGCTTCACCAAACGCATTCCTGCCTCCATTGTGGCGCTGCTTGCGTGTACCGTTGCATGTGCGCTATTTCACCTTCCGATAGAAACCATCGGGACCCGCTTTGGCGGGATCCCCCGCGGACTCCCTCCCTTCGCTATTCCCGACTTCCACGCGGAGCACATTCTGCCGTTGATTCCGTCGGCATTTACCGTGGCTCTGCTGGCGGCGCTCGAGAGCATGCTCTCCGCCGTCGTTGCCGATGGCATGACCGGCGATCGCCACAACCCCAACGTTGAACTCGTCGCGCAGGGAATCGCCAACATCACCTCACCCCTCTTCGGCGGAATTCCTGCCACAGGAGCCATCGCCCGTACCGCCACCAACATCCGCTCCGGTGCGCGCTCCCCGGTCTCCGGGATCGTACATGCACTCACGTTGCTCGCCATCCTGCTCGTCGCCGCACCACTGGCCAGCTACATTCCGCTGGCCACGCTCGCCGCTGTCTTATTTGTCGTTGCCTACAACATGGGCGAGTGGCGCGAGATCGGCGGCATCCTTCAACTCGGCTTCACCGCCATCTCCGTTTGGCTCGTCACCTTCGCGCTCACCGTCTTCGCGGACCTCACCGTTGCCGTCAGCGTAGGCATGGCGCTGGCCGCGCTGGTTTACATCTATCGCATCGCCGAAACCACCACTGTAACCCCCGTGACCGACGACTACATCCGCGACGGCCTGTCCCATTCGCTCCAGGGACGCATCATTCCGTCCTACGTCACGCTCCTGCGCATCCACGGCCCATTCCTCTTTGGCACAACCGAGAAACTGGTCGAGGCCACCAGCAACGTTGAAGTCTTTGAGCCCATCGTTATTCTGCGCCTGCGCAACATGACGGCCATCGACGCCACCGGCATCCACGCCATCGAGTCGTTCGCGAAGCGCCTCACCGAATCCGGCCGCACACTCCTGCTCTGCGGAGCCATGCAGCAACCTTCGAAACTTCTTCAGCGGCCGCGTTTTCTTGACCACGTCGGCCGCGAAAACATTATGCCCGACATTCAGGCCGCCCTGGACCGCGCCAGGGAACTCTACGAAGCTAGTGCCGTCCTGGCCAGCTAAGGGCCGTGCCCTTTGAGGTAGACACTCGCAGTCCCTGATCAGTCTGTCGGGCCGGGACTTGTATCGGGGCACGACTTTACAGCTTGCAGCAAAACGAGTCTTGGAAAGGCACGACTTTACAGTTCGCGAAAGAACTCATTCAAACTCGAGTCTTGTATCAGGGCATGACTTTCAGTCATGCCGCGAGTCGCGCAGAATAAATAAGGGCTTCAGCCCCTGAGGGAGGTTCTTCCCGCGATGCCATTTCCTCAGCGTTTTTCCGCGACCTCCAATCCTCTGGAATGGCAAAATACGCCGTACGCCTTCGGGTCGCCATTCGTTAAACTGATGTCTGGAGAACCCATCATGAGCGATGGCCGCGAAGAGCGCGAAGAACGAGAGAAACGCCGCGAGCAGGAAGAACGCGAAAACCCCGAAGACCGCATCAATCGCGAACTTCGAGACCAATGGAAGCCGGAGCGCACCGATTCCTGATTCCTGGACCTACCTGCCCTGAAACCGCGCCGCTCGCTTCTCGAAGAACGCCTTGATTCCTTCCTGGTAGTCCTCGCTGTCATACACCAGCCGCCGCATCGCCTGCACCCTCTCAAACGTCTCCGGCCCCAGGTTGTGCGATGCTGACAGCAGTCGCAGTTCTTCCTTCAGCAGGCTGATCACCAGCGGAGAATTGTTCGCAATCTGCGCTGCAATCGTCCGCGTTAGCTCTTCCAGCTGTTCGCGCGGCACAGCGTGGCTCACGATCCCCTGGTCCACCAGGCGCTGCACACCCATCGGCTGCGCGGTGAACAGCATCTCTTTGCACAGCGGCATTCCTCCGGTGTTCAGGAAATTCTGCACTCCCGAAATGTTGTACGGCATCCCCAACTTCGCCGGAGTGACCGCGAACGTACTGTCGTCGCCCGCCACAATCAGATCGCAACTCATCACCAGCTCGCACGCGCCGCCCCACACACTCCCTTCCACCATCGCGATTACCGGAACAGGGAAGAGTTCGATCATCCGGATTACGCGCCGCACCGGGTCGTCGTAGGTAAGGGGATCGCGCCCGTTCGTCGGTAACTCCCGCACATCATGACCCGCAGAAAACACCTTCGACCCCGCAGGGGCGCGCAGAATTACCACCCGCACCTGTTCATACAGCATCTCTTCGAGCGCCGCACATAGCTCATCGATCAGAGCCGTGCTCAGGGCGTGATGCTTTCTTGGATTGTTCAGTGTGATCACGCCTATCTTCTCCGTGATCACCACGTCAAGCAGCGCAAAGACCGCTTCCATGCCGTACCCCCAAATTCAACCGCGGCGAGTGTAGACCAATCCGCGCCCATGCGCTGTGATCTCACCCTTCGACCACAATCCGGGGTAATGTGGGACCGTTAATGTGCGGCAGCATGAGACAAGCAGCGTAAGCTGCCATCAATGTCAGGGCAATCCTGAGGATCAATTGTGTAATTCGGTTTTACGAGATAGAACCCCGCCGGCCTGCTGTATCTACCTTACCGTCTCGAACTTTTCCCAGAGATAGTTGCACGCCGGACAATTCTCGGCCTCACAATGCTGTGCCGCGTATCCGCAAAGCGCGCAAACAAAGAAGTCATGCGGCTCATAGGCCCAGCCCGATGTTTCGTTGGAATTCACCAGCGGCATCAGTTCGCCGTACAAGCGCACGTGCGACTTGTCGGCCTCGAGAGCCCAATGAAAGCTGCGAATCGCCGTCGAGTCAAACAACGGAACCGCAGAAATGAGAAAAGCAGGGTATAGATAATCTACTTCGAATTTCTGATCGACCAGCGCCGCATTCAAATTCTCCAGGGTGCTCTCAACGCGCGGCACTGGCAAGTCGATCATGGTCGATGCCCCCATGTGCCTGAGCACGCGCGCATGGTTGCTGGCATGAATCTGCTCGGCCCGGAGAGTCGCGCGAAAAAGGCTGGCGATTCCGTGATACCCCTCTTCGTCCGCCTTAGCCGCGTATGCCTTGTAGGCGGCGCTGGCTTTAGTCTCTTCCTCAAATGCAGTCTCAAGGTTACGGATCACCGTAAGATCCTCAACTCCGACCACGTGAGCAATCATGCGATCCGTCGCCATAGGTTTGAAATGCCCTCACAACCTTAGATGCATGAGAATGCAGTTTGGTGATGCAGATCACGCAGAATTGGCCTGGGAAGCAATGCGAAGGCGGCAAATTGCCGCCGTAGGTCAGTGAATTGCGTTGAAAAACGCGGTCAGCGGATCCGTTCAAACCGGTCCCAGACGAAGTTGCATGCCGGGCAGTTCTCGGCTTCCTGCGACTTCGCGGTGTAGCCGCAAAGCGTGCATACGAAGAAGTCGAGCTGGTCCCTGGTCCATCCCGGGCCCGCCTCCATCGAGGTCACCGCATCTTCGTAGAGACGTGCGTGGGTCTTCTCTGCTTCCATGGCCCACACAAACGACCGCATGGCCGAGGTGTCAAGCTGCGAGGTGGCGTGAACCAGGAACTTCGGATAAAGCGAATCGATCTCGTGCTGCTCGCCACCAAGCGCCGTCTTCAGGTTCTCCAGCGTCGACTTCACCCGGAAAGGACGAATATCGGCCGTTGCTTCGCCCCCCATGTGTCGAATCACGCGTGCGTGATTGCCGGCATGGATCTGCTCAGCTCGTGCGGCCGCGCGAAACAGGCTCGCTGCGCCGTTCATGCCTTCAGCCTCTGCCCTGACGGCATACGCCTTGTAGCGGACATGGGCGTTCAGTTCCCCTTCATACGCCGCCACTAAATCAGATACCGCGCTTTCGTTCTCAGCTGCGACCATAGTTCTCCTGCCATTCCGTTAACTGAACTATGGTGCAAGTGTAGGATGGCACTTACGTTTGAACTGTGATTGACATCACAAGAAGGGTCATAAGGGGCCGCATTCAAGCAACGGGGATCACTGATTCCTCTGGAAGTCCGGGCTGCCTGGTCCTCGTCACCCCTTGGCTCTCACGTAGCGAATTGCCTCGATCGCTGACGAAGTAACCACGCCTTCCTCAAGGGCCGTGTCGAGGAAGGGAATCAGCTTCCCGATCTGTTCTTCGGTATCCACGATGCTCAGTTGAATGGGTGCGTCCTTCGAGAAGCTCCAGTGGCCAGACCGCCTGATCCGGCTGCCCGACCCGTAACCCTCGATCCCGCGAAACACGATCGCCTCGGCGATGTCCAGCTCCCTGCATTTCCTCAGAATGGCTTCATGCAGCGGCTTGCCCTGCCACTTGTCGTCCTCGCCAAAGTGGATGCGCAGCATGCGCCCCACAAATTCTTCCTTCATATGCGCCTCTTACAAACCCCCGCCGACGCTCTGGGGTGTCTCCGTCACCGCTCGGTAGGCGTATTTGATGATGTCCACGTCTGAAAACACCACCAGGCCCTCGTCCACCATCTGGTCAACGAGAGGCAGAAATGCACGCAACTTCTCAGCAGTATCGATCGCAGAGAGCATCACCGATCCGTGATGCGATGCCAGCAGTGGCTTGTCCTTGTGCATCCGCCGGTGGGCCCCGTACCCCAGAATTCCGCGATACACCGTCACCCCGGCAATATCGTTAGCCCGCATCGCCTCCACCAGCGCCTCGTGCAACGGCTTGTTTTTCCAGCGGTCTTCCTCGCTTAGAAAGATCCGCATCATCTGCGCCTTGCCTTCAATCTTCAGATGTTCCGGCGGGACCGGCTTCTTGGGCTTCGAGACTTGCGCCGGCTTGGCGACCGTAGTCTCCTGGATCTCGATCAATCCTGATCCGGCCAGCTCTTCCAACTTGCCCAGCAGGGAATCGACTTTCTCGCGCGTATCGATGAATTCAATCTTCAGCGGAAGCTTGTCGGCAATCTCCACCGTACTGGAGGAGTGCATGTGATGATCGGCTCCAAAGCCCGCAATGCCCTTGGTCACAGTAGCGCCCGCGACTCCCCGGTAAAAAAGAAAGTCCAGAATGCTCGAATATACCGGCACGCCATGGTGCGTTGCGCCCTCGCTCAGGTAGATGATGACCTTGACGGCCTTTCCCGTTTCCAGCATCGAAACTCCCCCAGGCAACTCAGGATTCTACGCCTATCCGAGAATTCCGCGCATCTGGCAAGCTCTTCTGCCCAACTTTAGTCGTGACTATGCGGATCGCCTCTCACCAAGTGTCCTGAACGGAGCGTCTTGGGGCCACGGCGCACGGGACGTGCGACGGGGTAAGCGGAGTGAAGGATCTGCTTTTGCATTTCCATCCGTAAACCCGGCTTGAGATCCGTTTCGCTAACTTGCATAACTTCTACGGAACCATCTCCCCCAGCACTGACCCACCCCACACCGCAGCAAGACCCAGGACAAGACTCCCCACCGCATAGAGCGCCGCGATCCCGAAAGCACCGGCGCGCAGGGTCGACAACGTCTCCCACTCATACGTCGAAAACGTGCTGTACGCGCCGATAAACCCCACCGGCACCAGGAACCGCCACGCTGGATTCAACTCCGCACGCCGGCCCAGGTACGTCATTGAAAACCCGATAATCACACAAGCTGTGACGTTCACGATCAGCGTCCCATATGGGAAGCGAATTCCCATGCGGCTCGCAATCGACGATCCGACCCAATACCGCGCAATCGACCCCAGCGCACCGCCAACAGCAATCAGCAGATACTTCTGCAAACTATCCCCCTCCGAAAAGACGCAGCGGCATCCTGCATTAATGTGTCGCCATGACACTCGGGTGCCCGATCCATGACAGCGGCCTTTTGCCGTCAGGGGTGGGAAAGCACAACCCCACCGCAGCCATCGTGCGTCTCTTATCCAAATTTGCAGGGATCGCGCCGGGCGTGACTCACCGACAGGACCGCCTGTCAGGAGTCATCATCTGTCCGGGCCTTGAGGGAGGACAGCGGTTAACAGCAAAGCATCAACTGCCAGGCTGCGCGGCGAACTCCATCACCGCTACCACTGCATACATTACACCGGCGCTTGCTTTACGGTGTCAAGTAACCAACGAGATAGCCTGCCCTGTTTGCCTGCCCTGTTTGCAGGCAGATCCTGCTTGCCGCGCCGGGTGCCAGGTGCCCCATCCATAACAGCTTCTTTTGCTGTCATCGGTGGGAAAGCACGACACTCACACGTACGCGCCTTCGTTCCGATCCTCAAATATCTGACAGTCTGTCACCCGACGCGAAGTACCGCAACGAGGAAGCAGACCATCGCAGCCGTCAACGTCGCCACCCGCCAGCGATGCAGCGCATCCCACTGCCCGTGCTCCTTCAGCGCCGGTTCGACCGCCGCATCAGGATCAACCCGCGCCAGCCGATTGTTGATCGGCACGAGAAAGACAAGTGTCAGCACGATCACTGCGGCCCAGATCGAGCAGGCGGCAATCAGCAGCAGGTGGCCGTTTTCGCCATGCCTCATAACCGCCTCCGCAACCAGCAGCAGAAGGCTGACACCATACCAGAATGGCATTGCCGCCCCGAGCTTTGCCGCGAACAGTCTGATTGCCCGCAGTTCCTCGCGCGCTCCAAGCTTCCGCAGAATCGGATTGATGAAGGCAGCGACAGCAAACTCCGTGCCGATTAAGAGTCCGATGCAAACAGTTGTAGCGATATCCAGTAGAGGTCTCATGTTCAACTCCTGGAGCCTCAGACTCAGCTCGGCGATAGAATGATTCAGTAAGCGGTGCTGACAAATATGTCAGCCGCATTCCCCCGATCAGGCCCAACATGCCGGTTTCAAAAAAGGAGATCTCCGACTGCCCCATCGACGCCATGCTGTCGATTATCGACGGCCGATGGAAGGGGACCCTACTGTGGCGGCTCTCGGAACGACCAATGCGCACCAGCGAATTGCTGCGCTCGATTCCCGGCATCACCGAGCGCATGCTGATCCGCCACCTCAAAGACCTTGTCAACGACGGAATCCTCATTCGCCAGCGCGAGAAGGGAACTCACGCGCACGTCGTCTACTCCATATCCAACTACGGTATGACCATGCTCCCCGTGCTGGAACACATCTGCGTCTGGGGTCGAAAGCATATTGAGGTGCGCAGAGGCGCCTGTTCGCAATCTGGAAATCCGTCAACCTCTAAAACCACCGCTTCATCTTGAAGTAAACCAGAACGGAAATCGTGGATATCGCCATCAGTGCGACCGCATAATCGGTCCCATGAGGACTGTTGACCCATGGCAATCGAAGATTCATTCCGAAAAACCCCGTGATGATCACCAGGGGCAGAGCCACCGTTCCCCAGATCGTAAGCACCTTCATCACTTCATTGGTGCGATTGGCAACGGCTGAGAGATAAATATCGAGCGCGCCCGAGAGAAGGTCCCGGTAAGTCTCGATCAGGTCGACTGTGCGGATGATGTGGTCGTAGATGTCGCGAAAGTAGGGATCAAGGTCATCGCCAACCAGTCCCTTTTCGCGACGGACCAGGCTGTTCACTACTTCTCGCATGCCCCCGGCAATACGGCGGAATTCCACCAGTTTGCGCTTGAGTGAGAAAATCCGTGCCAGGGTCTCGGGATCGGGCCGGTCAAGGACCACATCTTCAATCTCCGAGATTTCATCGGCGAGTTTGTCGAGCACCGGCTCATAACCATCGACGATCTGGTCGACAATCATGTAGAAGAGGCGGTCCAGCCGATCGACGTCTTCCTCTCCGGCACGGGCGCGCACAGTCTCAATCACACCGGCGTCTGCGCTGCGAACTGAGATCAGGAAGTCGCGACCGAGAAACAGATCGATGTCATCGAACTCAAGCTCGCTGTCGTCATGGATGTGCTTCAGTACTGTGAAGATGTAGTGATCGTGCTCTTCCGTCTTCGGTCGCTGTGGCCGATGCCGGCAGTCCTCGATCTGCAACTCGTGCAATCCGAACCGCGTTGCAAGTTCGTCGAGTTCCGGCGACTCCGGGTCGGAGATATCAAACCACGCCAATTGCGAGAGGACTGGAACCATGCAGCCAATTCTAACGTTGAGCGATCAAAAGCTACCGTACAATCCCCGAACGCTAGTTGTGCTTCCCCTTCCACTCCGAGTACGGTCCCTGGAAGTCTTCAATCCCTTCAGCCCTAAAGTTCCAAAGCCGCGTCGCCACCTCATCGATCAGATCGTGATCGTGCGTCACCAGCAGCACCGTTCCATCAAATCGCTGCAGTGCAATATTCAGCGCGTTGATCGCTTCGAGATCAAGGTGGTTCGTCGGTTCGTCAAAGATCAGAATGTTCGGCTTGGTCAGGATCAGCTTGCAGAAAACCAGCCGCGCCTGCTCACCGCCAGACAGCGCCTTCGTCTGCTTCTCTCCCTCTTCACCCGAGAACAGCATCTGCCCGAGAATGCCGCGAATCTCCTCAACGTGCGCCGCCGGATTCCAGCGATGCAGCCACTCCGCCACTGTCAGTCCGTGCTCGATCGTCGAGCCTACATCCTGCGGAAAGTATCCGATCTGCGCTTCATGACCCCAGAAAACCGCTCCGGAATCGAGCGAGAAATCCTTGTCCGCGAGGCCCGGATAATTCGCCAGCAGGCTCTTCAACAGCGTCGTTTTGCCTGCGCCGTTGCGTCCCATGAGGCAGATCTTCTCGCCGCGCAGAACATTCGCAGTAAATCCGTCGATCACCTTGTGATCGTCATACAGCTTCGTCAGGTGCTTGAACTCCAGCACATGCTTGCCGCTGGGCCGCATCTGGTCAAAACGAACATACGGCCGCTGAATATTTGACCGCGCCAGTTCGTTCGTCTGCAGCCGCTCCACTTCCTTGCGCCGGCTCGTCACCTGCGAAGATCGCGTGCCCGCCGCAAATCGCGCGATGAATTCATTCAACTGCGCAATCTTTTTCTCGCGCTGTGCATTCTGCGATTCCAGCGTAGAACGAATCTGCGTCTTCGCCATCACCATCTCGTCGTAGCCGCCCGTGTAGATAATGATGGTCTGGTAATCGATGTCCGCCGTATGCGTCGTCACGCTGTTCAGAAAATGCCGGTCGTGCGAAATCGCAATCAGCGTTCCGTCGTACTGATTCAGAAAATCCTGCAGCCAGTGCACCGAATCGAGATCGAGATAGTTCGTTGGCTCATCCAGCAACAGGGCTTCCGGTTTTCCAAAGAGTGCCTGTGCCAGCAGCACGCGCACCTTTTGGCCGCCCTGCAACTCGCCCATTTTGCGCTCGTGCAGGTCCTCGGTGATGTCCAGCCCGTCCAGCAATATAGCGGCGTCGGCTTCGGCCGTGTAGCCGTCCTCATCGCCGATTACGCCTTCCAGTTCGCCAAGCCGCATGCCGTCCGCATCGCTCAGTTCGGCCTTTTCGTAGATCCGATCCCGCTCTTCGAGCGCGCTCCATAGTGGCTTGTTTCCCATGATGACGGTGTCGATGACGCGATAAGCATCGAAAGCGAACTGGTCCTGGCGTAACACGCCGAATTTGCGGGGACGCACCACCGTTCCTTTTTGCGCGTCCAGTTCGCCCGTCAGCACCTTCATAAAAGTGGATTTGCCTGACCCATTCGGCCCGGTAAGTCCATAGCGCCGCCCCGGTGTAAAGTTCACCGACACATCTTCAAACAGCACCTTTGCGCCGTAGCGCATTGTCACATTACTTACACTCAGCATTTCGTTTCGTTTTCCTGTAGGCGAACCGCAGCGTGTCAAGGCGCCGCCGGCCCGATCAAGTCTTAAATTGGCTCAGAGTTTCGGGACATGCGAATACCGTTGGTCCCGGCAAGAACTGCTGCACTTCCAGTTTCTCATAAACGCGCACCTGCCCCCGGCGACCATGGGTTTGCTCCAATCTTCCGGCCATTCTTCAAGTTAGGGGTCAGGGACTGATGGACGGTTCTGGCAATCGATCTGCCTGTTCCTCACACTCACAAATTTCGCCGTGTCATCCTGAGCGCCGCAGTTTGGGGCCCCGCAGACGCAGTCTGTGGGGCAAGCGGCGCGAAGGATCCGCTTTTTCTATCCACACCGTATCCGGAACCCAACGGTCGCTCACGGAATCCCCACAATCTTGTGTGTCTGCAAGCTCAGTCTCCACTGGGGATGCTCCATGCAGTACCGCACCGCCAACTCCGTATTCAAGACCCGATCCGGCCCGTCCATTGGCTGCAAAAAGAAATGCCAGAACTTCAACCCTTCAAATTCTGGCGGCTGCGCATTCACCTGCGGAAACACCAGTTTCAATTCATCGCCTGTCTTCTGCACCAGCCGCGCACCCGCCTTGGGACTCACGCACACCCAGTCGATCCCGGTCGGAGCCTCCACCGTCCCATTCGTCTCCACCGCAATCTCAAAGTCATGTTCGTGCAGCACGTCGATCAGCATCCGATCCAGTTGCAGCAGCGGCTCACCCCCGGTGCACACCACAAATCGCCTGCCATCCGTTCCGCGTCCCGGCCATTTCCCGGCGATTGCCGCTGCAAGATCCTCTGCCGTTTCGAATTTGCCTCCGCCTTCGCCGTCCACACCCACAAACTCTGTGTCGCAGAACCTGCAGATCGCCGATGCCCGATCGCTCTCGCGACCAGACCACAAATTGCAACCAGCAAACCGGCAGAACACCGCCGCGCGCCCCGCATGTGCCCCTTCGCCCTGCAGCGTGTAGAAAATCTCTTTGACCGCGTAACTCATAGCCCCACCTGCACATCAGGATAGGGCAGGGGATCGTCAATTCCATTTTCGCGAAATCCCTTTCGCCTGAGGAAACACGAGTCGCACTGCCCGCACGGCTTCCCATCCGGCGCAGGATCATAGCAACTGCTAGTCAGGCTGTAATCCACCCCCAGTTCCATTCCCTTGCGGATAATCTGCGCCTTCGTCAGCTGCATCAGCGGCGCATGGATCACCAGCTTCTGACGACCTTCCACACCGGCCTTCGTCGCCAGGTTCGCCATCGTCTCGAATGCCCGAATAAACTCCGGCCGGCAATCCGGATATCCGCTGTAATCCAGTGCATTTACCCCAATAAACACATCGCTCGCGCTCAGCACCTCTGCCCACGCCAGCGCAAACGATAGAAAAATCGTATTTCGCGCCGGCACGTACGTCACCGGAATCCCTTGCTCCATCTCCGCGCTGTCACGTCCCTTCGGCACATCGATATCGTCGGTCAACGCCGAACCGCCAAAGACGCGCAAATCAATGGTTGCAATGCGATGCTGCGCCACGCCTAGCGACGCCGCCACGCGTCCTGCCGCCTCGAGTTCGTAACTGTGCCGTTGCCCGTATGCAAACGACAGCGCGTTCACCTGGAAGCCTTCGCTTCCTGCGATCGCCGCCACTGTTGCCGAGTCCAATCCGCCGCTCAACAGGACTACCGCCGCCCTTTTCGGTTTAGAAGAAAGAATTTCCATGAAATGCTCACGCGACTCCTGCTTCAGAATAAACAACCGGGCAATCCATTCCGAAAGCCGTCCTTCCACCTCACGCTCGCGCTGCGCAACTACCGCTCACGTGGATCCCATTTTTCGCATCCAAAAAATCCGGGCCCCACATCCGGAGGTCATCCATGCGCACACAGGGTCCCCCCGCTCTGTCCCCAGTCGTAGTCCTCGTCTTCCTTCTCGTCACACCAGCACTGTTGTCGGCACAACAAACGGGCCAGTCTCCAACTAAGGCCTCTGACCCGTCTCGCGCTTTTGCTTCTGCCTCCATTGGCACTGCACCCATCCCTCAGTCGCCAACCCCAAAAAGAGATACGCTGAGGCCCACCGCGAATGCTGAAACCACCGTCAGCGAGAATCAGTTTGCCGTGAAAGCCCTCACAGGAATACTGGATCAGTATCGAAAAATGGGCAATCGCGAGGGAGAAGCGCACACGCTCTCCGCCCTGGCAACCGCCTACAGCGCTCTGCATCAACAGCAGAAGGCTGTCGAGAGCTACCAGTCGGCGCTCACCATCTGGCGCGCACTCGGAAACAAGGAGGGCGAAACAACCACCCTGGCTCACCTTGGCGACGCCTATCGTGTGTGGGGCTTCCCCGAACAGGCAATCCACTTTTATCGGGATGCCCTCAAAATGTATCCAGCGACCACCCAGAAAAAACCAGAAGAAGTCGCTGTACTGAACAACCTCGGCCTTGCCTTTTTCTCGCTTCACGATAAAAAGAAAACCGTTTTCTACCTCGAGCAGGCGCTCGCTTACTATCACGCACACCAGGATCGTCGCGGAGAAGCCATCACCCTCACCAATCTTGGCTGTACCTACGGTTTCCTGATGAATGATCCCCACAGGGCGCTCGACTTCTTTCAGGAAGCGGTAACGCGGCTGGAGTTGGCGAATGACCTCGGGTCAGAAGCAAACACGATGGAACTCATGGGAGAGCTCTGGCTGAAATTGGGCAAGCCGGGAATAGCTCAAATCACTTTCCAGCACGCTCTCCTGGACTCCATCAAAACGGGGGATTCCGAGAGAGAAGCATCGGTTCGGAAACACATCACAGCCCTCGGCGAAACCGAAGTGGCCGCCTCCAGGCACTGAGCGTGCCCCACTTCGCGACCGGTCCTGTGGATCGCTGTCAACTGCACATCGCTCGGCTGACAAAGATCACCACTTCGTCAACCCTTGCTACGTCTTGAGGTTGAAGCCCATTCCGTCGCCGAAAACATTTTCTGCGAGGTTTGCAGGTAATTACCGCCTGACGGCGCACAATTGAATTGCAGGCAAAACGGGAGGAACACCGATGATCGTCGAACTCTGTGCTCTGAAAACATCAATCCATCCTCTGCGAATCAAAGATGTTCCGGTTTGACCCCACCCCACCCCCCAG
>NZ_JBARMD010000109.1:0-2693 GCF_049802275.1 Occallatibacter sp.
GGAGAAGCCGCTCTGCTGCGTTTCTACGTGCTTCATGTCGCGGTATTTCCTGCCATCATCATCCTGCTCACCATCGTTCATTTCTGGCGCGTCCGCAAAGACGGCGGACTTTCGCGTCCGATCTGGAAGCTGAAACCGAAGAAGGCGGAAGAACTCGTTACCATAGGCGCACCTCTAATTGCTGCCTCCGTCAATACCGTTGCCGCATCTCCACACAAGACATACGGCCTGATGGAAGTAGTCACAGGCAAGCCGATCTTTGAAACCATCGCGCCGGAAGAAGAGGATGAAGCTGTTTTCTCGTACCCCTACGCCTTCTTCCGCGAGGCTATTGCGCTAATGGTTACGGTGGTTGGCGTCATGCTGATGTCTTTGCTTTTCCGAGCGCCTCTTGAAGAACTCGCCAATCCCGCGAAGACACCCAACCCCGCAAAGGCGCCGTGGTACTTCCTTGGTCTGCAGGAGCTGGTCAGCCACTCTGCTTTGTTGGGAGGTGTCGTTGCGCCCACCCTCATGGTACTTCTGCTTCTTGCGATTCCTTACTTTGATCGCAACCAGAGTCGACGCCCGGGAGAGCGCAAATGGGCCATCTGGCTCTTCACGTTTCTTGTAGCAGCCAATCTGATCCTCATTGTCGTGGGAACGTTCTTCCGCGGGCCGGGATGGGCCTTTGTTCCGCCCTGGGTTCACGTGACGGGAGCAGCCGAATGATAGGGCGCAGACTACCGCAGGTCTTCTTTGCACTGAGCACGCTCGCGTTGGTGGTACTCATAGCGGCGGTCTATAAGGCCAGTACACCTCAATGGAAGCATTGTCAGCGCGAATTCTTTCAACTCGAGGCACAAGGCGAACCCAACGCGGTGACCAAGGCGGCGGTTCTTGCGACCCCTCCGCAAATTCACCAGGTGATGCTCACCGGCTTGCAACGTGTAGACCGCTGCACGACGTGTCACCTCGGTGTGGATGATCCGACGATGAAGAATGCGCCGGAGCCCTTCCGATACCACGCAGGACTGGGCCCACATGTTCCCTCCAAATTCGGTTGCACCATCTGCCATGGAGGTCAGGGGCTGGCGACAGACAAGGATGCAGCCCACGGCAATGTACCCTTCTGGCAGACACCGCTTCTCTCCCGCGAATACATTCGCGCCTCTTGCGGGCGATGCCACAAGGAGGGCGACGTCCCCGGCGTTCCGGAACTCACGGAGGGCCGTCACCTTTTCGAAACCCAGGGTTGTCGCGGCTGCCACAAGCTCAATGGCGTAGGCGGCAGCATCGGACCCGATCTGACAGAAGAAGGCGCGAATCGACGCTCTCCCGAATGGTTGGAGCGTCACTTCCTCACACCTAATGAGGTCTCCGCCGGGTCCGCAATGCCCAACTTCCACTTCACGCGGGAACAAGCTCGCGCGCTTACCTATTACATGCTTTCGCTCACTAACGAAGATATGGGTACTTACTATTCCAGCCTTCGTCTCATCCCCAGTCCGGAATACGGCCGCCAACTCTTCGTCGAAAAGAACTGCATCGTCTGCCATTCGGTTGGTGGCGTCGGATCAAAAACTGGCCCTGATCTGTTTGGAGTAACCAAGCGTCACTCCCCTGGCTGGCTCGACGAACAACTCGTGAATCCGCAGCAAGTCTACCCCGGAAGCTCGATGCCGGAGTACGACTTGGAGACCAATGCGCGGAAAGCCATCGTCTCCTTCATGGCCACGGCCACTCCCGATGATGCCCAGCAGATCATCTCCCACAGAGAGAAGCCGCTTAGCACAGAAGAAGTGGCCATTGAAGCTGGCCGGCGTGACTTCGCGCGCTTCGGATGTGCCGGATGCCATGGGACAGAACTTCAGGGCGGTGTTCCGAACCCCAATGCGCAGGGCGGACAGGTACCTTCGCTTCTGCATCTCTCCGACGACTACACCAAGGAGGAGGTTATCGCCGTTATCCGCAACGGAAGAGCAGCACCGCTCGATAATCCGAAAGGCCCGACACCACCGCTGTACATGCCCTCCTGGAAGCAGCTGCTGAGCGATGAGGACATTCACCAAGTGGTCGAATTCCTCTGGTCGAAACAACAAAAATCGACTGAGAGCTGGTGAGGCAAAATGCTGCCGAGTAGAAAGAGACGCGTGCCGATTCTTTTGGCACTCGCGGCAACGGTTGCCTATACGGCCGCACAGTCGCCGCGAAACCCCGAGGCATCGCCACAGGAGCCGGTGCAGCGCGCCTATCCCGTACCGACGAATTTGCACGTGCTTCCGAAAGAGATGACTGGGCAGCAAGTCAATGACGTCATGGAGCAATGGGGAGTTGAGCTGGGTGTGCGGTGCAGCGCGTGTCACGGCGAAGAGCAGGATAACGTGGTACCGGCTGGACCTCGGCGCTCAACATTCACCGACGATTCCCAGCCGATGAAAGAAATTGCCCGTCTCATGTACACAATGACCGAGCAGATCAATCGCGACTTTATCACCAAAGTCGAAGGTTCCGGCTTACCAGTGACTTGCGGAACCTGCCATCGCGGCCATGTCAGCCCGGAGCCTGCGTTCATTGCGGGGCCGACGCGGTCCTCTTTGAATCAGGCGCAGCATCCGTAAGAAAGACGGTCACCGCATGCCAAGCCGCGTCTGGAACCAGGGACGGACCCTCGGAATCTGTCTCATGTTTCTGGGAGCGGTCACCCTGAGTCC
>NZ_JBARMD010000110.1:0-4028 GCF_049802275.1 Occallatibacter sp.
GCGACGCATGCGGCGATCCTCGCGGGAAAGCCCGTGGGCCTGGCCAACAAGGAATGCATGGTGGCGGCGGGCGAGATTTTGACCGCAGCTGCACGCGAACGCAATGTGCCAATTCTGCCAATCGACAGCGAACACAACGCCGTACACCAGTGCATGCGAGTGGGCGCACATGCCGAGGTGAAGACCATCTGGCTGACGGCTTCGGGCGGGCCCTTCAGAAAGATGCCGCTGGCCGATTTTGCCGGAATTACACCAGAGCAGGCACTGAAGCACCCGACGTGGGTCATGGGGCGGCGGATCACGATTGATTCAGCGACCATGTTGAACAAGGGGCTGGAGATTATTGAGGCCTGCAGGCTCTTTGATGTGCCGCCGGAAAAAGTGCGGGTTACGGTGCATCCACAGTCGACGGTGCACTCGCTGGTGGAGTATGTCGATGGGTCGATTCTGGCACAGATATCGGTGACGGACATGAGGCTGCCGATCCTGTATGCGCTGGCTTATCCGGAGCGCCCGACTTCAACTTTGAGCTTCGATCTGGCGGCGTTACGTCATCTGGAGTTCGAGGAGCCGGATTTTGAGCGCTTTCCGTGCCTACGTCTTGCTTACGAGGCCGCAGCGAAAGGCGGCGCTCACTGTATCGCGCTGAATGCTGCCGATGAGGTTGCTGTAGAGGCTTTTCTGGAGCGAAGAATCCCCTTCAACGGCATCCCGGGTACAATTGAAAAAGTGCTTGCGTCCACTCCGGAGTCGCACCCCGCAACCATCGCGGAGGTGCTCGCATCGGACCGGGAAGCGCGTCTAAAGGCTCACGCGCTGGTAGTCTGAGCGAACCGATTCGCCTGAGGCGCGGCACGCAATTTGTGAGGTCTGAATTCTCTCGTTTATGCATGACTTTTTCGTTTCCGCAGTGGCTTTTATCGTCCTCGTCGGCGTGATGGTGGTGGTCCATGAATTTGGCCACTTTCTGGTCGCCAAGCTTTGCGGAGTGCGCGTGGAAGCTTTTTCTGTTGGGTTTGGTCCCCGTCTTTTTGGCATCAAGTACGGCGATACGGACTACAAGGTCTGCCTGCTCCCGCTGGGCGGATTCGTGAAGATGACCGGAGAGAATCCGGGCGAAGCGGCCAGGGTTCCGGGCACTCCGGTGGACACTCAAGCTGCGGAGAAACTCCACGGTCAGCAAGCATCTGCTGGTTACGTTGAAAATGTGCCCGCGTACGATCCCGGTTCATTCATGAACCACCCCCGTTGGCAGCGGATGCTCATCGGCGTGGCTGGTCCCTTCTTCAACTTTGTGCTGGCCTTCGTTCTGATGGTGGTGTACTTCAATTTCATCAACGAAGTGCCGGATATTCACCCCACGAAGATCGAGTGGGTGACACCCGGGTCGGCTGCCGATCAGGCTGGCCTTATGCCCGGGGACGTCATTGCTGCGTTCGACAACACCGCGCATCCTGACTATCAGAAGTTTCACGAACTCGTGGGAGACAACGCTAACAAGACTGTTCCGGTCACAGTCGATCGCAATGGCGTCGCAATTCAGTCGTCCCTGCATTTGCCGGGCAGCGTTGATGCCTTGCACGACGACCTGAGCAAGGCCGGCATCTTTGTCCAATACACGCAGAGTCCCATTCAGATTGACCAGGTAAGCCCTGACTCGCCGGCCCAGCATGCCGGATTGCAGTCGGGGGACAAGATTGTCTCCGTCGACGGCCATCCGTTCCACACGGTATTGCCGCTGGTGGACTACATGCAGTCCGGCAAAGGCAAGCCAGTGACACTGACGGTTGAGCGTAAAGGCGCGACGCTGCCGCCGATCGTGATCCACCCTTATGTACAGGATGGCGGGTGGAGACTCGGGTTCCTGCCAGGCGGCCCGGAAGATGTGCCGCTCCGTGCTGAGCCGATGAAATTCTCGAACGCGGTCGTGGAGTCGCGCGATTTCTGCGCGGAAAACTCGTTGCTGATCGTGAATGTGCTCAAAAAGGTGCTGACGCATCAGGTTTCAGTCAAGCAACTCTCGGGACCGGTCGGCATTGCCGTTGCCGCGGGACAGGCGGTAAAGGAGCCCTATTGGTCAGCAAAGTTCGGCCTGGCTGCGGGGATCAGTTTGAATCTCGGCATCCTGAATCTCTTGCCGTTCCCGATTCTCGATGGAGGCTTGATCCTGCTGCTCCTGATCGAAAGCATCATGCGGCGCGACATAAGCATGATGGTGAAGGAGCGCATCTACCAGGCCGCATTTGTGGTGCTGATTGCCTTCACCGCGTTTATCATGTTCAACGACTTCAGCAAGCTGCAAATCTTCTCGCACCTCAAGCCGTAAAACAGGGTTCAGCGTTCAGGGGGCAGAGATCAGATCAGCGACGAAAGTGCGTCTGCAATGCCAGTGATAACCCACCAGGTGCGCGTGCGCTACGCAGAAACCGACCAGATGGGCATCGTCTACTATGCCAACTACCTGGTCTGGTTTGAACTGGGGCGCGTGGAGTTGCTGCGCTCGCTCGGTCTCGCCTATAGCCAATTGGAGAAGGAACACGAGTGCATTCTGCCGGTAGTGGAGGCTTCGTGCCGCTATCGTTCTCCAGCGAAATACGACGACGAGATTTTGATTGAGACGCGTCCTGCGATGCTGCGGGGATCGGTGCTGAAGTTTGCCTATCGCATTTTGCGCAAGGGAGCGGATGGCGCGGAACCAACATTGCTGGCTGAGGGCGAAACGGTTCACGTGGTCTGCGATGATCAGCTGAAGAGAAAGCCGCTGCCGGAACACTACGCGGCAGCGCTGCGGAAGTTGTTGCCCGAACACCACAGCCAGACAAAATAATTCGCGAACGCCGCTTCTGCTCCCCAACCAAACCTACTTAGTCCCGCTGAAAAAACTCTGACCCGTTTTGCAGGTAATTTCGCGCGAACGCGCATAATGAAGGTTGGTTGGGCTTTGAGCGGGCTGCCTCACAAATGAGGAACAGCGCTCTAGCACCCCCACCCCCTCCCCTATTTAGTTCGTTATTTGTTCGCCTTAATAGAGTTAGCATTATCTATTTAAATAAGATACAAGACTAGATCCCTCGATTTTATGCACTGCATCCTGTGCAAACCGTGCTTTCGTACCTGGCCGTTTCAGCCTTTTTCCCTCAGAGACCGCAGTTCATCTCTGGCGCTCACGATGCCCGTCTCTGGGCGCGTGTATTGCACTCAGCGCATACGGTGACCAGGTTTTCAGCGCTGTCATCGCCGCCTTCGGCCGGCGATTTTACGTAATCGACGGTGGCCGTAAAGCGCGTCAGTTGTTTCCGGCACCTGCGGCACGTGTATCCGTCGCGCTCGAAAACCTGCATGCGCTTTTCGTGAGCACCTTTGTTGGACGAGGGAAACAATGCCAGTTCCTCGGCTAGCCGCCCAGCGCGAAATCTACGGCAGGCTTCAATCTCATCGGGGATCAGAACGCGATAGAGAGTTCCCTGGCGGTTCGGTTCTCCCAGCTTCTGGATTGCGCCGATCTCTTCGAGTGCGTGAAGCGTATCTTGCACCTTGCCAATGGAGATATTGTTTTCAGCGGCATTGGTGTACGACGATTTGACCACTGCGCGGCGCAAGCTGCTCCGGCTCACGCGAATCTGCGGATTACCGTCTTTCGCAATCGAGTGGCGGAAGAGAAACCAGTAGAACGCTGCGTCGTAGGCCGTGAGGATCGGCTGCAGGTCGTCGACGATCTCGCCGATGATGTCGGGAAGTTCGAGGGCGGAGAAACCTGCGTCGCCTTTTGGCGTGGTCGCGGTCTCAGCCTCTAGCTCGACCAAAAGCTGGCGTATCTTTTCGATGCGCGAATTCATTGCACAGAATTCTAGTCCCTCTGGCGAGACCAGCGTTTTCCAATTCAATGCGACAGAGGCCGCTTACATGCCCGGGTGGGTCAGCGAGTTGGCGCGGGGAACAAGCTGCATGTAGACCGACGGGGGCAGAATGGTTTGCCAGTGATTGGTGGCGCGGGCGAAGAGAACCAGGCCAAAGAAGATGTATGCGAG
>NZ_JBARMD010000111.1:0-23395 GCF_049802275.1 Occallatibacter sp.
CGCGACACTGCCGACGCCGAGTTCGGCATGGGCTACGGCGCCCGCGGCTGGCTCAACTGGCGTCGCGGCACCGATTACTACGACGAAGGCGATCTGCTGTGGCTCGAAGTAGCGACGATCATTCATCGCGAGTCGCACGGGACGAAGTCGATTGACGATTTCTGCCACGAGTTTCATGGAGGCGCCAACAACGGCCCCGAAGTAAAGACCTACACCTTCGACCAGCTCGTCAGCAATCTCAATGCGATCGCGCCGTACGACTGGGCAAAGTTCCTGCACACGCGGCTTGACTCGACCTCGCCTGAGGCGCCAGTGGGCGGAATTGAAAACGGCGGCTGGAAGGTCACCTATACCGATCAGCCCGCGAAACTCGAGGGCCGGCGCGGAAATTCAGGATACGTCTACTCCATCGGCCTGCAGGTTGGCGCGGACGGCACAGTTTCCGATTCGATTGTCGGCGGTACCGCATTTGAAGCAGGAATCTCGTCGGGCATGAAGGTGGTCGGCGTCAACGGGCGCGTCTTTACACCAGACCTGCTCGGCGCCGCGATCAAAGACGCAAAGGGCAACACAAAGCCAATCACGCTGCTGGTGGTGGTCGATGACTACTACCGCACCGGCACCATCAACTACCACGATGGCCCCCGCTATCCGCACCTGGTCCGTGAAGAAGGCAAGCCGGATTACCTCGACGAACTGATCAAGGCACGGGCGGGACAGTGAAGCCGCCAGCTCCTAGCTTCCAGCCCCTAGCTTGGGCTTACGCAGAGTGGTGCTAACGCTACCCCGTCCGCGGCGGAGTTCGCGTACTACTTTCCTGCCGCAGATGAGGGGGGTGTACTCCCCGTCTCTGGAACGAAATTACCTATTTTCATTGAGATGCGGAGGGGGGGCAGCTCCAAAATACTCTCCACAAAGGAGTTCGCTGCAGATTATTCCCGGGAAAGGAGTTACGGGTAGCTCTTCGCGGTATTGGAAGGTCCGCCGGCTGCTTCTCTTCCTTTGAATAAAGGCATGATTCTGAATACGAGATCATTATGCGCCGAAGGCGGGTAATTACCTGCAAATGATCGATGGAAATCACTCGTTTCGAATCAGTGATCTAGCGGTGAACTGGAGCAACCGGGCTTGACTTCGCTTTTTTCGGGGGCGAAGCGCGGGAGGGTCTAACCGCAGGACGCTCTGGTTGTCATATTCAAGCGGGGATTTCGAGGCGCCCTGCTCGCGTCACGGGCAATCGATTTCAGAGTCTCTAAGTGCGGAATGGCATCCATCATTCCCATGAGGACTCCCTGCGACGCAGTAGCTCAATCCGCTGTAGGTGAAATTCCATGTGAAGAACGGGCCAAGCCCTGGGTTCTCACAGCGACCATTCTTGCTTCGAGCATGGCGTTCATTGACAGCACCGCAATCAACATTGCTCTGCCGTCGCTGCAGGCGAACTTCCACGCAAACGTGGTGGATGTGCAATGGGTGGTGGAGTCGTATGGGCTGTTTTTGGGCGCTCTGATTCTGGTTGGCGGCTCGCTCGGCGACTTGTTTGGCCGGCGCCTGATCTTTATGGCGGGCGTGGCGGTGTTTACGATCGCCTCTGTCGCTTGCGGAGTTGCGCAAAGTATCCCTGTGTTGATTGCCGCGAGAAGCGTCCAGGGTGTAGGCGCTGCGCTTCTGGTGCCTGGCAGCCTCGCGATTATCAGCACATCTTTCGACGAGAAAAGCCGCGGTCAGGCGATTGGCGTCTGGTCCGGCTTTACCGCGATCACCACCGCAGTTGGCCCTGTTCTGGGCGGATGGCTCGTCGAGCATGCTTCCTGGCGCTGGGTTTTTTTTATTAACGTTCCGCTTGCGGCGGCGGTGATCGTTATTTCGTTGTGGCGAATTCCGGAAACCATCGGTAAAGCTGCGGGTCGAATCGACTGGCCGGGAGCGCTGCTGGCGACGCTCGGGTTGGGTGGCATTGTCTTCGGCTTCATCGAGTCAAGCAATCTGGGTTGGAGAAATCCTCTGGTCTTCGGCAGTCTGATCCTCGGTTTGGGTTGTCTCACAGGATTTGCCGCGCTTGAGGCGCGCACAAGTTTCCCAATGGTGCCGCTGGTTCTTTTCAAGAACCCAAGCTTCAGTGGCGCAAACCTGCTCACTCTGTTCCTCTACTCAGCCGTTGGCATTTTTTTCTTCTTGTTTCCATTGAATCTAATTCAGGTTCAGCAATACTCCTCAACCGCGGCCGGTGCAGCCATCCTTCCCTTTATTCTGCTGATGTTTCTTCTTTCGCGCTGGTCTGGCGGACTTGTCGCGCGCTATGGAGCAAGAAGGCCATTGATCGTCGGCCCCCTCGTTGCGGCGCTTGGCTTCGTTCTGTTTGCAGTGCCCGCCATTGCGCGCGACTACTGGGTGATGTTCTTTCCTGCTGTAGTGGTGCTCGGGCTTGGGATGGCGATCACTGTGGCTCCGCTCACGACGGATGTCATGAATTCAGTGGACCAGGACGTCGTCGGCACAGCGTCTGGAATCAACAACGCGGTCGCCCGGGTCGCGGGTATTCTTGCGATCGCAATTCTCGGAATTGCGATGGTCTACGCTTTTCGCGCGCGGCTCGATCGTGCGCTGGATCATTTTTCTCTGCCGTCGGGGGTACTTGGGGAACTTCGATCCAATGAGAGCCAGCTTGCAGGTCTGCAGGCGCCCGCCAATCTCGATCAGAAGACACAGGAGGAAATCAACAATTCGATTCGATTGGCGTTTGTGTTTGGATTTCGACTTGTGATGTTGATCTGCTCAGGCCTGGCACTCGCAAGCGCGGCGGTCGCATGGCTGATGCTTCCTAAAGCCAGCAATCGATCCAGCTTGAGCGGGCAGGCCTCCTAACCTGAACCAAAGTCAGTGCGACAATACTGTCTGGCGGCGAAGTCCACACGCCGTTCCCGACCACCTCATTGGATTCTTGCTAAGCACTGAGGATCGCGCTGCTACTTCTCGATGACGCCGCAGGCGATGCGGTCGCCGGAGTTGCCGGAGGGGTCCGACATTAGATCGTCCTCCTTCGCGTGGATGACCAGAGACGTTCCGCCATCGTGAAAGAGCGAATTGGGGCCGTCGCCGAGCGTGACGCCGTTGGCGAGGAAGGTCGCCTTGGCGTTGCCCTTCTTGTCCACAACAAGGTTCATGAGATCGCCGAGATGCGGATGCGGGTCCTGCGTGTTGTGGACGCCGTGATGGGCGCTGGTCGGGTTGAAGTGGCCGCCAGCGGTGGTGAAGGCCGGTGCTTCACATTTGCCCACCGTATGGATGTGAATACCGTGCTCGCCCGGGGTGAGCTGCGTCACCTTTACTTCGATCTTGACGCCTTTGCTGGTGGCAGTGATCTTCGCGGTCCCGATCTGCGTCCCCTTCGCACTCACGATGTCGGCATGAGCCGATTTGGATGCGGCGGCTGCGACCTGGAGGGCGGCAAAACCCAGGAGCCCGGCGATTACCACAAAAAGTCTAAAGCGCATGGCTGGCCTCCTCTGAAAGCTTCCGGTGTGGAACGGGTTGGATGTTATCACACACCACCGGTCGTTGATACAGGCACGGCCCGCTTGGGTTTTTGCCAGGATGCGCCAGATTGGCGGTCCACAATTGGCGGGAGGCCCCCCACTTTCCTGGCCGCCGTACTCATTGGTTTTGGTGTTACCTGACACTTTGCTATTAGCAGAGTGACTTGGATTCGTGTTGTCGAAACGTGAGCGGCATCACATTCCTGCTCACGACTCAAGCAAAATACGTGATTTGCAACACTTGTGATGAAGCTCACAGCCGATCGTGTTTAAACCTAAGTACGTTGCCATCATTCACTGGAGTTCGAAATGTGATGTGGCCGGCATCATCGGCCCCTGGGGAAACTCCGGTGCCTGCTGGGCGATGAAGCCCTGCAAGCGAGGTGGGCATGGGGCAGACGATTTGGCAGTCGATGGAGAAGAAGGGGTATAGCCGCAGAGACTTTCTGCAGTTTTGCACGGCAGCCGCAGCGGCTGCCGGTTTTGCGAAGAGCGGCGTAGCCCAGGTCGTGTCGGCTTTTGAGAAGAAGGAAAAGCCGGCCGTGGTGTGGATGCACTTTCAGGAGTGCACCTGCTGCAGCGAATCATTTATTCGTGCATCGCACCCGATTGTGGCCGATGCGCTGCTGGATGTAATGTCGCTGAATTACACAGAGACACTGATGGCGGCGTCGGGGTTCCAGGCGGAAAAGAGCCTGAACGACACCATCAAAAACAATAAAGGTAAATACATAGTCCTCGTTGAAGGCGCGGTTCCGACCAAGGACGGCGGTGTCTACTGCATGATCGGCGGCAAGACATCCGAGGCGATTCTGCAGGAAGTTGCAAAGGATGCGGCGGCGATTGTGGCGTGGGGCAGTTGCGCTTCGAATGGCTGCGTGCAGGCTGCCAAGCCAAATCCCACCCATGCAACGCCGATCCACAAGCTGGTAGACAAGCCGGTGATCAACGTACCGGGATGCCCGCCGATTGCAGACGTGATGATGGCGATCGTGACGCACGTTTTGGTGCTGGGTCAGCTTCCGGCGCTCGACAACCTCGGCAGGCCGAAGGAATTCTATGGACGGCGCGTGCACGACACGTGCTATCGCCGGCCGAATTACGACGCCGGTCTCTTCGTGGAGTCGTTCGACGACGAGAATGCGCGCAAAGGATATTGCCTGTACAAGATGGGCTGCAAAGGCCCGGTGACCTACAACGCGTGTTCGGTGGTGAAGTGGAACGAAGGCACGAGTTATCCGATCCAGTCGGGACACCCTTGCATCGGCTGCAGCGAAGAGGGTTTCTGGGATAACGGTCCGCTCTATCAGCATCTTTCGTCGTTCCCTGGCTTCGGTATCGAGAGCACGGCAGACACGGTTGGAACTATCGTCGCAGCAACTACGCTGGCGGGCGTCGCGGCACACGCCGTGGTCACAAACATTCGCAAAAAGGCAGTCATCGCGGAAGTACACGCGGATGACCAGAAGGAGTCCTAAGCGGCCATGACTCGCATTGTCGTTGATCCCGTAACTCGTATTGAAGGCCACCTGCGTGTAGAGGTGGTGGTAGATAACGGCGTCATTACCGACGCATTCAGCTCAGGCACTATGATTCGCGGGCTTGAGAAGATTCTCATCGGCCGCGATCCGCGCGATGCCTGGGCCATTACCGAACGCGTGTGCGGTGTCTGCACTACGGTTCACGCCATGGCGAGTTGCCGCGCGGTTGAGGATGCCCTGGGCATTCAATTGACGCCGACTGCAGAACTGATTCGCAACATCATGACCGCTACCCAGCATGTACAGGATCACGTGGTGCATTTCTACCACCTGCATGCGCTGGACTGGGTAGACATCGTGAATGCGCTTAAGGCGGATCCGAAGAAGGCTGCAGAGATTGCGCAGTCGTACTCAAGCTATGACAAGAATACGACTGCGCACTTTACAGATGTGCAGAACAAGATCAAGCAATTCGCCGCCAGCGGCCTCGGTATCTTCGCCAACGGCTACTGGGGCCATCCGGCTTACAAGCTTCCGCCTGAAGTGAACCTGATCGGCGTGGCGCACTATCTCGACGCGCTCCAGTGGCAGAAAGAAGTAGTCAAGATCCACGCGGTGTTTGGCGGCAAGAATCCGCATCCGAATTATCTTGTGGGCGGAGTTCCCTGCTCTATCGACGTGGATGAAGTGGCCGCCATCAACATGGAGCGGTTGAACCTGGTCGGCAGTCTGATTTCGAAAGCCGACGAATTTGTGAACCAGGTATACGTACCCGATCTGCTGACCGTGGCCTCGTTCTACAAGGACTGGGCGAAGTGGGGCGGCGGACTGAAGAACTATCTCAGCTACGGTGAGTATCCGACTCAGGGCTACAACAAGCCTGAGGCTTTCAAGTATCCGCGCGGCGCCATACTCAATCGCGACCTGAGCCAGGTTTATCCGGTCAATCCCAAGGACTCGCAGGAGATCAAGGAATATATCGCTTCGTCGTGGTACACCTATGCGGGCGGCGATCAAGTGAGCTTGCATCCGTGGGAAGGCGAGACGGAGATCAAGTACTCCGGTCCGCAGCCGCCGTTTGAGACGTTGGAAGGATACGAGAAGTATTCGTTCCTCAAGACGCCGCGGTGGAAGGACAACCCGATGGAAGTGGGTCCGCTGGCGCGGTTGCTGGTTGCCTATGCTTCGGGCAATACCCAGGTGAAGGATCTGGTCGGCGCGACTCTGGGCAAGCTCGGCGTTCCTGTGGATGCACTGTTCTCGACACTGGGGCGGACGGCGGCACGTGGTCTCTCAGCGGCCCTTGAAGTCGGCTGGCTGAAGGAGTTCTACGGCCAACTGATGGAACGCGTGAAGACGCGCGAAACATCGACTTTCAACAATGAGAAGTGGGATCCGAGCACCTGGCCGAAAGAGGCTGAGGGTGTAGGTCTCGTCGAAGCTCCACGCGGTGCTCTTGCGCACTGGATCAAGATCAAGGACGGCAAGATCGAGAACTATCAGCTTGTCGTTCCGACAACTTGGAATGGCTCTCCGCGCGACGCCAAGAAGCAGCACTCTTCGTTTGAAGCCTCGTTGATTGGTACGCCGGTGGCCAAGCTCGATGAGCCGGTCGAAATCCTTCGGACGATTCACTCTTTTGACCCGTGCCTTGCCTGCGCCGTGCACTTATACGATCCGCAGGGTCGGCACCTTAACCAGATCTCCTTCGAGTGATGCTATGAGTACGACTGGAATCGCGGGCAAATCGGGTCTTGGAAATGGCGCCCATCCGGCGGAGTACCGGCGGGTGTACGTGTGGGAACTGCCGGTACGCGCATACCACTGGATCAACGCAATCGCACTGGTGCTCCTCTGCATCACCGGCTATCTGATTGGAGCGCCGCAACGCGTGTTCTACGCGGCCGAATCCTACCAGCTCTACTGGTTCGGCTGGGTTCGCTTTATTCACTTCCTGTGCGCGTACGTGTATGTTTTCAACTTCCTGGCTCGTCTTTACTGGGGATTTGTGGGCAACAGGTACGCCCGGTGGGATGCGTTCTTCCCGCTGAAGAAGTCGCAGCGGCAGGAGATCGTCGACGTGATCAAGGCCGACGTGTTCGAGACAAAGCTGCATGGGCCCATCTCAACCGGGCATAATGCACTGGCCGGATTCATTTACTTCTTCACCTTCCTGGCATTTGTGGCGCAGTCGATTACGGGCTTCGCTCTCTACTCCAGCATGAGCAATTCGTTCATACCGCGAATGTTTACCTGGATCGTGCCGTTAATGGGCGGGGAGATGCGAGTCCGCTACTGGCACCACTTATTCCTCTGGTTTTTTGTTACGTTCATCATCGTTCACGTGTATCTTGCTTTCTATCACGACTACATTGAGGGACGCGGGACCATCTCCTCGATTGTGGGCGGATGGAAGTTTGACCGCGTGAAACCGACAGAGGACAAGAAATAGGGAGTGGGGAGTAAAACCTTCCGGCTCACCTTCTTCAAGAGATCGAATTTAGTGGAGTGAGGTATTGGTGAGCACGGACGCGAAGAAAACCCTGGTACTGGGGCTCGGCAACGTAATCATGGGCGACGAAGGTGTCGGCGTACACGTTGTCCGGGCCCTTGAAAAACATCCCCTCCCTGCAAACGTGGAGACCCTTGACGGCGGCACCGGCGGATTCGTTCTGCTGGAACCGCTGCAAAACGCCGGCCACATCATCCTCATCGATGCCACAAATGACGGCAATCCTCCAGGAACGGTGACGCGCACTACGCCCCGCTTCTCCGCCGACTATCCCCCAACCCTGACCGCACACGACATCGGCGTGAAGGATCTACTGGACGCCTTCTACATGCAGTGCGGCGAACGCGAGGTGGTGCTCTATGCCATCACCATCGATCCAAGGCAGCCGATCTCGATGGACCTTTCGCCCGCACTCGCAAAGGCGGCGGAAGACGCCGTCCGCCGCATCCTCGAAGAGTTGAACGCACCGTCTGCATAGCTGTCCCAAAAACCCTCTCGCTACGTCGGGTTTGTATCAGGGCATGACTTCAGTCATGCCAACAGCAGCCCAAAACGCAATGGGCTTTTTAGCCCCTGCTGACGCTGTTTTTTCGTCCGACGCTGCATCCATCTTCATTCCATCCCCTTCGAAATATTCGACACCACGTCTAACGCAAATCTCTATGGCACTTGCAGAGACGCAGCCAAACCGCTTAGATTTCATACGTTACACAAAACGGAGATTTCCTCCAAAGCTGTTCCAGAGAAAGGAACTCCATGGATCGTCGTACATTTTTAGGTACTGCTGCTGCCGCCGCAATCACAACAGGGATTCATCCAATTCCATCTTTCGCCGAACCCGACATCCCGAGACTGAGTCCGATGGCGCTCGGTCTGCTCATCAGCCCCTACGGAAACGCTGAGGCAACCATCAAGCGCGTCCGCGACATGGGCTTCAGTAACTGTTTCCTTTCCCTCGACGGGTACATCAACAAGTTCACGCCGGAGGCCGCAAAGCAGATTGGGGCTCTGCTCGCGAAGTACAACCTGGTTGCAACCACGGTCGAAGTGGTAGGTCCGCCGCCACTGGAATGGGACTTTCAAAAAGGTCCTTCCACGATCGGACTTGTTCCTCCCAAGACGCGTGCGGCGCGCATTGACGCGCTGCGACAGGTTTCGGACTTTGCGAAGCTGCTGGGTATCAAGCAGGTCCAGACGCATTGCGGATTTATTCCGGAAGATCCGGCGGACGCTCTATATCCGGGCAGCGTTGAGGCTGTTCGCAGCGTCGCGCAGCACTGCCAGGAGAACGGACAATATTTCCTGATGGAGACCGGACAGGAGACCCCTACGACAATGTCGCGGATGATTCGCGACGTTGCCATGCCAAACCTCGGCGTCGGTCTCGATACCGCCAATTTGATCCTCTACGGCAAAGCGAATCCTGTCGATGCCGTCGACATCCTCGGCGAACATGTGCGCAGCGTTCACGCGAAGGATGGCAAGTGGCCAACCGATCCCAGCAAACTTGGCGAAGAGGTTTTGATCGGCAAAGGTCTCGTTGATTTCAAGACAGTCTTTACCAAGTTGCACAAGCTTGGTTATACGGGTGCCATTACGATCGAGCGTGAGACGTCCGGTCCGCAACAGATTGAAGACGTAAAGAACGAGAAGATGTATTTGGAGCGGATATTGGATGAGGTCAGAGCCTGAGGGCTATAGCCCGACGCCTCTTTTCCGCTTTTCGGCATGATTGAAGTCATGCCCTGTTACAAACTTTGTATTGGTTGCGAGGACACATGAATCGTCGGGAGTTTTTGCAGACAGGGTCGGGGGTGGTTTCAGGCATGCTCTTGCTCAATCCACGCGCGGTATTTGGATACGAAGCAAACTCGGCAGTGCGCCACGGACTGCTGGGATGCGGCAATCGTGGCACCGGCGTTGCCACATCCTTTGCGAAGAATACCTCAGCGCGCGTTGTCGCGCTGGCTGATCTGTTTCCCGATAACCTCGCCGCCGGCCAGGATCACTTTAACAAGCTCAACGCGAGCCTCGGACAGCCCGCCATCGACAGCAAGCTGCTTTTCAAGGGCCCGCATGCCTACGAACAACTCGCCGCGTCGCAGGATATTGACCTGATCCAGATCTCGACGCCGCCATTCTTCCACGTACTGCATCTTGAAGCTGCCGTCGCATCGGGCAAACATGTCTATTGCGAGAAACCTGTTGGTATTGATGTGGCGCAGACCAGGCAGGCTCTCGAAATCGCAAAGCGAGTGAAGCCGAATCAGAGCGTCGACGTGGGTTTCCAGTGCCGCAATGCCCCGCCCATCGCCGCACTTGACGAAAAAATCAAAGCCGGCGCCATTGGCAAAATCGCTACCGTCTCCGGCAACTACAACGCACCGGCATCGACCGAGAAGAAGCGGGAAGGCGAAGGGCCCGATGAATACCGCCTGCGCAACTGGCTCTGGGATCGCGTGCTTTCGGGTGACATTCTCGTCGAGCAAAACATTCACATCATCGATCTGTGCAACTGGATGCTCGGCGCGCATCCGCTGAAGGCCACCGCCACCGGCGGCCGCAACGTGCTCACCCACTACGGCGATTGCTGGGATAACTACCAGGTCGACTTCACTTATCCCAATGACGTGCACTTCTCTTTTGCTTCGACTCAATTCGGCGCCGACAACGTCTTCGATGCCGGCCTCAAGCTATTCGGCGCCATCGGTTCTGCGACCTGCCCCTACTCAGGCCCTATCTCCATCACCGGCGCAAATGCCTGGGCGTACCAGGATTCCACTTCAACCGCGCCAGGCTCGGGAAAGTTTGCTGCGAATGGGGCGTTCCTCGACAACCTTCAATTCGCAGACCGCGACAAAGAGCGCACCTTCATCGCGAGCATCGTCTCAGGACCAGTGCACAACCAGATCGCCGCGGGCGTGGAGACGGCACTCAGCTGCATGCTCGGCCGCATGGCTGGCTATCAGAAACGCGAAGTGACGTGGGAAGATTTGCTCGCGCACGGTGAGAACTACAAGCTAGGCTTCAGCCTCGATCAATTTGCCTGAAGGGCTTTTTACCCTTCTGGGCAATTCGCGGGTTCCAACGGTTGAGTCGATCGAACGAGCAGCGAAACTGCCGCGTCCGGCTCTGGCTCAACGAGAGGCCCCGGATTGTCAGACTTTTGAAGGCAAATGACAGGCGAATACGAGCAGCGCTGCAAACCCCGCCGGAACCGCATTGATGTTGAAGATGAGACCGTATCCACAGCGAACGACGAGCGACCCGGTAAGGGCTGCGGGGCCTGCTCCAGCGAGCGCGCCCACGATGGGCTTGCCGTACAGGTTGGGTGTGTCGGGTTCGGTGGCATCGGCGAAGCAACCCCTGGGAGCGATCAGCTTTTGTTTAGAAACAACAGCTTCCTGCCCGCCGGCGGCACAGGGCTGCGCATGCTGGGCGGTGGAGCGCTGCCGCACTCGAGCTCTTGGCGGCCACAAGGATAAGTGTGAAGGCTGTCAGTACGAGGCACCCATTTCCTATAACTCCTGCCGTTCGCGCTGCTGTCCGAAGCGCTAGGCACAGCGAATATAATCACTTGCCATTCTCGGGCGCCGGGTGTTTTCGGCTTGATTAACATTCCACTCACCGGGAGACCGTCGCTGGCGTAAGTGAATTCCTGAATGTCGAATTCCTTTTGCGCGCGTGCCTCCTCGTAGACCGCCCTCGGGAAATAGCCGCGACCGAATTCGTCCATAGACTCGAAATTGGGCAACGGAGATCGCGGTTTCGAACTCAGAATTTTGCCGTCAGGTTCCTGTGCGGCATCGACACAGAATGCTGACGAGCAAACTAAGAACTGGATCAGCAGAACTGACAAGCAGCTAATCACGGTCTTTCGCATCGTGTTCTCTTGGACATTTCGCCGAAATGCTGACTGAATTTGGCGCAACCAAAAAATGAGCGAGCAAGGCTGCGACACAAGTCTGTCATCCCGAAAACGGTCAGACGTTCTCTGCAGCGGCCAACCCCTCGGACTCCTTAACGAAGTCGGCGAGCAAATCGACCATGGGGGCTTTCACCTCCCAGTGGTAAGGAGGCACATGCAGCAATATCGCCTAAACCCGGAGAGAATTATCATTTGGCGGCGAACTTTTCTGGCGAGGCATCGAAGATTTGTTTGTGCTCTCTCACGCAGAAATAGTAGGTTTTTCCCTTGTAAGTCGACGACAGCGATCGATCAATTTCCATGCCGCAGACAGCGCAGACAGGATGATTCGCCGTCTGGTTGATGGGTCCGGCAAACTCTGCATTGGAATTCGGGTTCAGCCAGCCCTGGCCCTGATACTCCAGCAGCGTGGCAGTCTGGCTTGCTACATCCCGGCCGAAGTAGCGCTCCACCACCCGGAAGGCGAGATCCATTCCAGATGTGAGGCCGCCGGCGGTCGCTAAATTGCCCGATTCAACCCAGCGGGCTCCACGCTGAACATGAATGTCCGGATACTGCATCGCAAGGTCGACGTAAGCGCCGTGATGCGTGGTGGCAGCCTTGCCAGAAAGCAAACCGGTGCTCGCAAGCACAAACGCGCCGGTGCAAACGGACATCGTAACATCGGTGCTCTTGGTCGCATTTCGAATCCAGGCTTTGGTGGCCTCGCTGGCAGGACTCCGGCATTGGCATGGCGCCTGAAATACTCCATCGCATCGCCGAGCCGTTCTACTCGACCAAACGGCCGGAACGTGGAATGGGCCTGGGGACATTTCTCGTGCGAATCTTCGCGGAGGATATGGGAGGCGCCCTGATTTTCGATTCCAACCTAAATCAAGGAACCACTGCCATCCTGGAGTTGCCGCTTGCAGACAAACCTGGAGCATGAAGAGCTTTCGGCCATCATTGCCGACGATGATGAGATCTTTCGTAGCCGGCTTGGCCGTGCTCTGGAAGCGCGAGGATGGGAGGTCTTTCTTGCAGCTAATACTACGCAGGCACTCAGTGCGGCCCAGGAGAATGCACCTGATCTTGCGATCGTGGATCTGCGTCTCGGCGGCGAAAATGGCCTTGACGTTGTCCGCGCGCTGCGCCCGCTGGATCCAACGATGTCCCTCATTATGCTCACCGGTTGGGGTAGCATCGCTACGGCTCTTGAGGCGGTACGTGGCGGAGCCGACCATTATCTGACCAAACCGGTCGATGCCGATCAGATTATTGCTGCATTCAAGGCCCTGTCGGCATCTGGATCAAACACTACACGAACACCGAAAGTTCCGAGTCTGGCTGGCGTGGAATGGGAACATATCCAGCGCGTAATAGCCGACTGCGAAGGGAACATTTCTCAGGCTGCTCGCGCGCTCGGGATTCACCGCCGGTCACTCCAACGAAAACTATCCAAGTATCCCCCTGCGCGGTGAGCCCCTCCATCCTTCATCAGCTCGTTCAGGCGAACGGATTCTGCATTCAGCGGTGTTCAATTCACTCAAGAATGCGGTGGCCTGTGGTTGCGACAATTTGCCGCAGTGCCGCTCCCGCCGTCGGGCAAATATAGTTACTACCAAGAGGGATTGGCGCGCTGGTATAACGGCTGGTCCGGATCGTGGACTTGCCGAGCCCGACTCTTCGTCTGTTCCCCAAATCTCCACATCGTCTAAAAGTAATGAGGCCCAATGAATCGTCGATCGTTTCTGAATGGTATTGGATATGCTGCTGGCCTTTCGGTGTCGAGCGCGGCTCTGAGCCGGGTTGGGTTTTCCCAAGCCGCCATAGGCGCGCAGGCAAACATGACGGGGCCATATGTGTTGCCGCCGCTTCCGTACGCCTACGATGCACTCGAACCGTATATTGATGCCCAGACGATGCACCTGCATCATGACAAACACGATGCCAGCTATGTAGAGCATGCCGCTGTGGCTGGCCGCCCTGATCTCGCTAGCCGCACCGTTGAGGATCTGGTCGCGCATCTCGATTCTGTTCCTGAACAGGTCCGCACCGCCATTCGCATCCAGGGAGGAGGCGACGCGAATCATTCTTTCTGGTGGCCAACACTCTCCAAGAACGGCGGCGACGCGCCCAAGGCAGAACTGGCCAAAGATATTGACGCGCAGTTCGGTGGTCTCAGCAAATTTCAAGAACAATTCTCCAAGGCGGCCGGTAGTGTATTCGGCAGCGGATGGGCATGGCTGACCCTTGCCTCAGGTGGCAAACTGCAAATCGAGTCCTCAGCAAATCAAGACAGCCCACTGAGCAATGGTCGAACTCCGGTTCTCGGCATCGACGTCTGGGAGCATGCCTACTATCTCAAGTATCAAAACCGTCGCCCGGAATACGTGGCCGCCTTTTTTCACATCGTGAACTGGGATTTTGTGAGCGGGCAGTATGCCGTCGCGGAGAAATTACAAAGTGCATAAAGCCCGCGGATGAAACCAGCGTCCTCTTAGTGTCGCGATGACTCTTCGTCGGACCCACTAACTTGTTCGTCCAACAACCCATAAGGAGATTGTGCTTTGTACTCCCGTCAGTACGCAGTATGCACGGCAGCGATACCAAATGTTCTTCTCATTTTCACCATTGGCTGTCACAAATCCTCCGAGGGGCAGGCGGGCGTTGAGATTCATCCCACGAATACGCCGGTCGATCGATATCACCTTCACGGACTGGTTTTGGCTACGAGTACTGCCACCGAGGGAATAACGGTTCAGCATGGCGAAATTCCCGGATTCATGCCTGCGATGACGATGGTCTACAAGCTGAAAGATCCGAACGAACTCCAAAAGCTGAAGCCGGGCGACGAGATATCCGCCGATGTTCTTGTGCACTCGGACAGCGACGACTACCTGCTTGACTCGGTGGTCATTACGAGTGAGGCCCGGCGCGGATTACTACCCGCAATGCTGCCGCACCAATTGATGGTGGGAGAGGCGGTCCCCGATTTGCCGCTCGTAAACCAGGACGGCAAGACGATCCACCTCAAGGACTATCGCGGCAAGGCGTTGCTGGTTACTTTCATCTATACACGCTGCCCTCTTCCTACAGCTTGCCCACTGATTACCAGTCATTTTGCGAAAGTGAATAACAATCTGGCACGCGATTCAAAAGTGTACGACGGAAGCCATCTCATCAGCATCAGCCTCGATCCGGCCAACGACAAGCCCGCTGTGCTCCGCCAATACGGGCTTGCCTACCTGGGTGATAATGCTGCCGGATTCTCACATTGGGAATTCGCCGATTCAACTTCTGGCGATCTTAAGAAACTGGCCGAGGCGTTTGGGCTCCAATACAGCGAAGAGAACAATCAGATTACACATACCATGGCCACCACGTCGGTCGGTCCAGACAGCAAAGTTGAAAAGACCTGGGTCGGAAGCGATTGGAACCCCGACGATGTTGTCCGGTCTTCCGCTTTGAAGGCGATGAGGTAGTAGCAGGATGGCGCGAGATGTAGAGATCAGTCGAATGCGCCTCGTATTCATAGCGAGCCTGATTGGCATCGCTTCTCTCGCAGGCGTGTCCGGCTGCTCCAAAACTCTGAGCACATCCCAAAAGCGAGGCCAGGCCTGCTACTCCCTCAACTGTTACGACTGTCACGAGGAGAACCAACTGGGCTTGATTAAGGCGCCTCCGAAGCTGCACAAAATCTTTTCCCATCACAATCTTCCGGACGGGACAACCACGGCGACAGATGAGTCTGTGCGTGAGGTCATCATCAACGGCAAACGCACCATGCCCGCCTTTAATGGGCGTTTGAGCGGCGGCCAGATCGACGACATCATCGCCTACCTGCACAGGAGATAAGTTCGAGAAAACATCGGATCTCCTCAAGTAGAAAGGAAGGAACGCGACATGGTGCACCTCATCGCAACTCTCCTCATTGCAGGCGCTCTCACGCCGACACCAGAGAAGCAAAGACAATTGTGAAATTGGAAGACAAGCTCATGGCTCCCTGTTGTTACTCGCAAACCATCAGAGTGCACATGAGCGCGGAAGCAGAGCAGATGCGCGAGGAAGTCACAGATATGGTGCTCGTGGGCAAAAGCGACCAGGACATTGTCAGGTACTACAAAGCGAAGTACGGCGAGACCATTCTCGTCGTGCCTGATGGCGGGGCGGGACAGATTGCCTTCGGTGTTCCAATCATTGTCGTCCTGTCTGCATTCGGTCTGCTCGCTTTCAGAATGGGCCGAACAATGCGGACAAGGACCTTGGAGATAAGCTCAAGGCAGATCATTCGTGCAGATGCAGTCCCTGCCGGAGTTATCGAAAAGATCCGAAGAGATGTAAGCGATGAATTCCAATGACCAGCAATTTCCATGGGGAACCGCGAACGGATCAGGGCCATGCGCATGGTGTCGAGATGGCGATTTTAGCTGTCTTCTTACTCTGGCTTGGTCCGGCTCAGGTCTGAGCGTCCATCTATACAACGGAACAGAAACATTGAAGCGTAATCGCGGAGGCAATTGAGAGTTGAAGAATCGACGGGAATTTCTCAAGGCTGCGGGATCGTCCATCGTAGCCAGTAACGCGATTCGAGCATACGCCTTCCGCCCTGTTGTTGATGCGATTGGCGCGGAAGAGACGAGCTTCACCCAGTGGTACGACGTGGACCATAGCATCACGAATCTCGAGAATGCTTACTGGAACGTGATGGCCAGGCCGATAGAGGAGGAGTACTCCAGGAAGCTTGCGTACGTGAGTCGTCGCAACGTTCCTTTCGTGCGTGGCGTGATCGCCGATGAGTCTCTGCCGGTTGAGTTGGTGAAGGTGCGAGCCTCAGTCGCAAAGCTGATCAGCGCCGAAGCTGATGAGATAGCGTTGACACGCTGCGGAACCGAATCGTTGCAGGACCTGATCGCGGGCTACAACCAGCTCAAACCGGGCGACAACATTCTTTTCGCCGATCTCGATTACGATTCGATGCAGAACACCATGTTGTTCCTCAAAGAACGGAGAGGCGTCAACGTGGTGACTTTTGCGCCTCCCGAGCCAGCCACGACGAGCAATATTCTCGCCACATACGAAAAGGTGCTTCGCGATACCCCCAGAGCTAGGCTGATGCTGGTGACGCACCTTTGTCACCGAACCGGGCTGGTGAATCCGGTGAAGGAAATCATCGCTATCGGCCGCAGGCATGGAGTGGATTGCATTCTCGATACCGCGCAGGCAGTTGGACAGATGCCCGTGGACGTCAAACAGATCGATGCGGCCTTTGCCGGCATCAGTCTGCACAAATGGGTCGGCGCGCCGCTCGGCACCGGCGCCATCTATATTCGCAAGAGCCGGCTTGCTGACATTGACATCTGCCTCGGCAATCGTGAGGACCCGCCCGATGACATCAGTTCTCGCGTCTATTCGGGAACCTATAGCTTCGCGGCTACGCTTACGATTCCAACGGCCGTCGAGTTCCACAACCGGTTGACGATCGAGCGAAAGCAAGCGCGTTTGCAGCACATGCGAAACTATTGGGTCTCGCGTGTCCGAGATGTGGAGGGCATCGAAATCCTCACGCCTGATGATCCAGAGCGGTATGGTGCCACCACTTCGTTTCGGTTACAAGGATTGCACACCTTTGAACAGGCGAAGAAGGTGCAGGACGTACTGCTTGCAAAGCACAATGTGTTGACGGTTGCGCGCCGAGGGATTACACAGCAGGCTGCAGTGCGCGTAACTCCGGCGCTCTACAACACGACTGCCGAGCTTGATCGGATCGTAGAGGCGATCAAGCAGGAGTATCGAGTTTTGATTTGATCGATCGTGGCACGAATCAAGGAATCGTGTTATTCTTATTTTTCCCCATGGAGAGCGATTTTTTAAGGAGTGACCATGGGCGTCCTCAGCAGAATCGGAGTTGCACTCGATTCCGATCTTCTCAAACGCTTCGACGATTTCATCTCCCGGCTGGGCTATACCAACCGGTCTGAAGCTTTCCGTGATCTGATTCGGGATCGCCTGGTCGCCGAGCAGACGGCAACTCCGAGTGCGATCGTAGTCGGCACGGTCACACTCATCTACGATCATCACGCCCATGGGGTGACGGAGAAGCTGACCGAGATTCAGCACGCAAACCACAAGCTAGTAGTCTCGACTAGTCACGCGCATCTCGACCATGACTCCTGCCTGGAAGTCCTCATTGTTCATGGGAAATCCAGGCTTGTCGAGGAGTTCGCAGGGCGCTTGATCGGATTGAAGGGCGTGCAGCATGGCCGTCTCGTAATGACGTCTACGCAGCCCGCGTCGGGGAATACTCACCTCAGGAATGTAAAGTCTCACACTCACAAACATTGATGCATCTAGTCGACTTCGAAAGAGGACCTTGTTGTGGGAGCCAGTAGCACCAAATTGATGTTCGTAATACCAGTAGTATTATTTTGCATTTTGGCCATAATTTTTTTCGCTGCAACGGCAGCTTCAGCGCAAACCGGGATTGCGAACGTGGCCGCGCAGAAGAAGACGCCGGTCGCCAGCAGAGATAAGGCCTATTCGTCTCAGCTTTCCGGAACAGTCGTTGATACGTCTGAAGCAGTGATCGCAGGGGCAACAGTGCAGGTTCGAAGCGCGGATGGTTCCGTGCAAAGCTCGACGCAGTCGGATCGAGAGGGTTCCTTCATTATTTCTGCACTCCCAGCAGGTAGTTATCGACTCGTCGTATCGAACCCCGGTTTTGAAACCAAAGAAATCGCCGTCACCATAGGGACCGCCGGGGCGCCAGCCCCGCTGCGCATCTCTCTCGTTGTGGGCGCGGTGAGCACCACCATCAACGTGCAGGGACGAGAGGACGACCTCATCGGAATTGCCGAATCCGCAACCCAGGGTACGGTGGGCGCAAAGGAAATCCAAGATCGTCCGATTCTTCGTTCGGGAGAAGTTTTGGAGACGGTCCCCGGCGTCATCATCACGCAACACGCCGGCGGCGGGAAGGCAAACCAATATTTTCTCCGCGGCTTCAATCTCGACCACGGCACGGACTTCGCCGTTTTCATCGACGATATGCCGCTGAACCTGCCGTCCCACGCGCACGGTGAAGGATACGCGGACATGAACATCGTCATCCCGGAGTTTGTGAAGCGGGTGAATTACGAGAAAGGTCCTTACTACGCTGATGTGGGTAACTATGGCTCGGCTGGATCGGCTCATCTTGAATTTTTCAAGACGCTACCGCAGAACTTCTTCCGGGTGGAAGGCGGTATGTACACCTATGGGCGCGCTGTCTTGGGCGTATCGCAAAAGCTCGGCCCAGGCACTCTGATGTTCGGCGGAGAAGAGTATTACGATAACGGCCCATGGACGCATCCAGATGCTTATAACAAAATCAACGGCATCCTGACTTACAGCCAGGGCGGAGCCGTCAACGGTTTCAGCATCACAGCCCGCACTTACCACGGAAAATGGAACTCGAGCGATCAAATCCCCGTTACCGCTGTGCCCCTCGTGGGTCCGTTCGGCGCACTGAACACGACAGATGGCGGCCACTCGCAGCGTTACAGTGTGCAGGGTGAGTGGCATCGCCAAAGCACAAATTCCGAGTCGAGTATCACGGCCTACTTGTTTTACTACGATCTCAATCTATTTTCTGATTTCACTTACCACCTGGTGGACTACAACAAAGGCGACCAGTTCAACCAGCAGGACAGGCGCTGGGTCGGCGGATTTGACGCACAGCATACCTTATTCAGCACGTGGTCCGCCCGCAAGATGTCAAATACGTTCGGCCTGCAACTCCGCAACGATTGGATCAACAACGGCCTCTACCGTTCAGAGAATCGCGTGCGCACGACCAAAACGGATTACTCCGCAACTGGCGCGAGTTTCTTCCCCCTCACCGGCACCACATTTCCCTACTGCGTCAACATCCCCGATTCCAATATCACTCTTGCCGTTATTTTGCCCGACGGCACCACCACCACTACCATTGTTCCCAACACCACCTGCCCCACTTTGCCCGCGACCACGGAGCGGGATAACTTTACCGACCTGATTGGCAGCGCATATTGGGAGAATAGGATCCAGTGGGCGAATAAATTCCGCTCGGTCGTTGGTCTGCGCGGCGACAACGAAAGATTTGTCGTTACCAGTCTGGCTTATCCGACCGACATAATCACCTTGCCCGACGGCACTACCACCACGGTGAACGCGGCCAATTCCGGCTCGGCCACCAAGTTCCTGCCCAGCCCCAAGGCAAGTTTGATCTTCGGCCCGTGGGCCAATACTGAGTTCTATGCCCAGGGCGGATTCAGTTTTCACTCGAACGACGGGCGCGGCGCAACACAACAGGTGGAACCGGTTTCGCCGGACAATCCTTACCCAGGTACACTCGTCGCAAAGATCCCGCCCCTGGTCCAGACCAAAGGCGCAGAATTCGGCGTGCGCACGATGGCCGTTCCTCATCTGCAAAGCACCCTTTCGCTCTGGTATCTCCACAGTAATTCCGAACTGCAGCAGGATGGCGACACCGGGGGTACATCTGCTTCAGCGCAGTCGAGCAAGCGCTATGGCATCGAATGGGCGAACTATTACACACCGGCAGAACATTGGGCTTTCGATTTTGACATTGCCGACTCCCGCGCCCAATTTACGCAAATAGACCCGGATGATTCGACTCAGTACGTCTTGAATGTGCCCCTATCCGTAAATGGCAACCCGGATGGCACCGTAAATTGGCAACAGGGCGGTCCGGGCGGCAAGCTTGTGCCCGAAGCGGTTCAGGTGGTGATTTCTTCGGGCATTACAATGCACGATTACAAGAACTTTTCGTCCAGTTTGCGCCTGCGCTACTTTGGCCCGCGCGATTTGACGTCTGACGGAATTTATAAGTCAAGTCAAACGGTCTTGCTCAACGGGCAAGTCGGTTATCACATTGGCGAGAAATGGAGCGTTTCGGCCGAATTCTTGAATTTGCTGAACCGGAGTGATCACGACATCGACTATGCCTACACGTCCCAGATAGCGCCAACACTCACGCCGGCATTCACAGACGTTTTTCACCCCGTCGAACCGTTTCAGGTGCGCTTCTGGTTAGGACGATCCTTCTGAGTGGCTCGGCGGCAATCCGACCCGTGTTGCGTTAATCGGCGGAGGTGCCCGTCAATCAGTTCGGGCCATGAAGCCATTCAACGCGCTCGCACTACTCAACAAGCTGCAAGATCTCTCACAGCCAGATTCGCTTTCGCGCAACCGTTCCGGGCTTCCACCTGGCCCTTGATGTGGCGGATGCGGGAAAGGTGACCCTTTCTTTGTTCTGCGTCGTATGCACGGGGCAATTCTCTGGACAGGTAATGAAGTCCGCCATATTATATGGAATTACCGCGTCTGTGCTTCCCGGCGGGAGCTGTTGCCGGTCAGTCCCGGATTTTTGATTTCAACCAGACATCATGCCCCGGTCGCAAACGACATCCCGCTCGCGGAGTCCCCGAAGTCTTCTGCTCGGGATCATCTGTGCGCTGCTGGTTGTTTACACCGCGACCGTCCAGGTTGCTCATCACCACGATGCGATCGGCGCATCGCATGCTGACTGCGCACTTTGCCTGGTTGCTCACACCGGCATTGTGCTTTATGCGCCTGTAGTTGTTCCGGCTCCAACCGAGCACGCGGACGACATTGAAATTCCTGCCAGGCCAGCCCCCCGCAATACATTTGTTTTCTCGTTTTACAGCCGGCCTCCTCCTGCTGAACCTGCTTCCGTCTAAGCGGGTCAAACTCACAATTCAGCAGATTCCCCGGAGGTCGTCCATGCGCACGCTCGTGCGTTTTGCCATCTTCTTTCCAGTTGCGTTTCTTTTTCAACTGGCCGCCTTCACCTATGCCCAATCAGGAAATGCCGGCACAATCAGTGGAACGATTACAGACCCTTCAGGAGCGGTAATTCCCGGCGCCACGATCACGATTCTCGATCCAGTCAGCCAGTACTCAAGAACGGCAATCACCGATCGCTCGGGCCACTATCAGTTCCCAAACGTGCCGTTCAATTCCTACCACCTGACGGTGGCAAAGACAGGCTTTGCATCGGCGGTCCAGGATATCGATGTGCGTTCGGTGGTAGTGGTTCACGCAAGTTTTGCCCTCCAGGTCGGTAACGCCTCGAGCACCGTCACAGTTGAGGCCGCTGGAGACCTCATCGAGAACGATCCTACATTTCACACTGACGTGGATCGTGATCTGTTCATCAAGGTTCCCCTTGAGAGCCAATCCTCCACGCTGAGCTCACTTGTGACTCTCACCACTCCCGGTGTGGCTGCAGACTCGAACGGCCTCTTTCATGGTTTGGGCGATCACGCATCGAACTCGTTTTCCATTGATGGTCAATCGATAACCGACCAACAGAGCAAGGTCTTCTCAAACCAGCTTCCCGCGAACGCTGTCCAATCGATGGAGGTGATCAGCGGAGCTCCACCCGCGGAATATGGCGGAAAGACGAGTCTCGTCATCGTAACGACGACTCGGTCCGGACAAGGAATCACGAGACCCACCGGGCAGATTAATGCGTCGTACGGAAGCTTTGGATCGGCGACCGTAGGGTTCGATCTCTCCTATGGCGGTGAGAAATGGGGCAACTTCTTCGAGGCCGACGGTTTGAATACGGGACGGTTTCTCGACCCGCCGGAATTCACCGTCTTTCACGACAAGGGCAACGAGGAGAACTTCTTCGATCGCGTGGATTACAGCTTCACCCCGAAGGATTCCCTCCACCTGAACGTCAACTACAGCCGCTCCTGGTTCCAGACCCCAAATGCCTTCGATAATCTGAATATTCAAAACGTGGTGAGCGGAGGCACAAGCGCCAACCCAACCTTCGCCGACGTCGGCGACACAGACCAACGATCCAAGATTGGAACGTTCAACATCTCTCCCACCTACACGCGGGTCATCAGTAACAATGCAGTACTCAACTTTGGCGCTTGGGTGCGTGAGGACTTCTATAACTACTACCCAAGCAACAACCCCCTCGCTGATTTGGGGCCGCCAAATCTGCAAACCTCCTCCATTTCCCAAAACCGCACCCTCCTCAATACAGCCGTTCACTCCGATCTTTCCTACTCGAAAGGCATCAACAACATCAAGATTGGTGCACAATACGGGCAAACCTTCCTGCGCGAACACGATTATCTTGGCGTTGTAGATCCCACATACAATGCTCCGTGCGTCGACGTAAACGGCAACCCGTTGCCCGGATACGCCAATCAATCGGAGTGCGACGGTGTGGCGTCATTTCCGAATCCTGCCTACCTGCCCGTTCTTGCTCCATATGACCTCACGCGCACGGGCACGGAATACGCCTACTTTGGCCACACAGACGTGAAGGAGTTGGCTCTATATATCGAAGACCAGATCAAGGCCGGCAATTGGAACTTCAACCTGGGCCTTCGGGAAGACGTGTATAACGGCCTCACAGATGCCAACCAGACCCAACCGCGACTGGGGATTGCCTACAATATCAAACCCTCCAGCACCGTGCTGAGCGTCTCTTACGCGCGCACTCTGGAAACTCCCTTCAATGAGAATCTGGTGTTATCCAGCAGTGGGTGCTCGAACGCAGTATTGGCGCCGCTGCTCCTCTGCACGCCGGGTGTTGCGGGAACGCTTCAACCAGGATTCCGTAACGAATTCCACGCCAGTCTGCAACAGGCCTTCGGAAGGCATGCTGTGGTCAGTGGGGAGTACATCTGGAAATACACGCACAACGCGTTCGACTTTAGCGTTCTGGGCAACACACCCATCACCTTCCCCATCGACTGGCATAACTCCAAGATTCCCGGCTATGCCATTCGCGCAGAGGTGCCGGTGGTTCGTGGCTTCAGTGCCTATTTTGTAGCGTCATCCGTTGCCGCTCGCTTCTTCCCTCCCCAGTCAGCCGGAGCCGGAGCTACGGTGGGCCAAAGCGGATTTCCCTTCCGAATCGATCACG